>CAKZNY010000173.1 GCA_937132145.1 uncultured Paracoccaceae bacterium
TTTTATGTTGCAGTTTGTCCAGCAGGCTAAGGTCGTTGCAGCAATGCGCGTCCTCGATCGAAATCTGGTCGAAGGCGGCGGCATCAATGGCGGCACTTAGCTGGTGATAACTGTCCGGATCGGCCTTTTTGTAATCGTGATCGTCCAGATGGTCGGGGTAACCGCAGCACATATGCACGATGCGGGTGACGGATTTGGGGACGCCGTGGAAGCACCGCTCCAGCCCCTCCATCCCGAATGCTAACGCGTCGTTAACCTTTCGGGCAAACAGGGGTTCATCGACTTGGATGTATTGGCAGCCTGCATCGACCAGCGCGAGGATTTCCTTGTTAACCGTTTCCGCCAGCGCGGCGTTCAGCTTGGGGCGGTCGTCGTAGAAACAATCTGCCGTGGTGTCCATAATGGTTAACGGGCCGGGGAGGGTGAATTTCACCGGCACAGGGCTGACGTTCTGGCTGGCGCGCCAGTCGTGTGGGCCATAGGTTTTACCGCTGTGTGTGACCGCTTTGCGGATCGCCGGAAGGTCGGTTTCATAAGCGCCGTCGCGCAGTACGCGATGCTCCAGATTGTCGAAATCGAAGCCCTCAAGGTGGCGGCAATGGTAGTGGATGTAGTTCTCGCGGCGCACCTCGCCGTCGGTGGGGATGGTGATGCCGGCGCGAAGCTGGATGTCGATAACCTCTTTGGCGGCGCGGATAAACAGGGCCTCGTGGGCGTCTTTGTTCTTCGCTATATCGGCGGTGTAATCCCGCGTCGTTTGCGCGGTGTTCATACCGCCCGTTTCACGCGAATAGTCGAACCAGTCGCGCACCGGCACGTATTTTGGTTTCGGGAAGGCCCCCAATGTCGTCGTTTCAAGCGGTTTGTGACTGGTCATGACGTTCCCCGTCTATTGAGTATGCTGGCGTCAAGCTAGCTTCGGGCGAAACCCCATGTCAACCAGATCCGCCATTATCGGGGGAAAGTGGTTTTCACGCTGGACCCGTCGAAACGGGCG
This sequence comes from uncultured Paracoccaceae bacterium, assembly GCA_937132145.1. Taxonomy (GTDB): domain Bacteria; phylum Pseudomonadota; class Alphaproteobacteria; order Rhodobacterales; family Rhodobacteraceae; genus NORP23. Next base: position 998 of record CAKZNY010000173.1, read on the forward strand.
CTATACACAACATGTATGGCAAAAAAGACTGATACCCCCGATATACCCGATGGTGGCGCGATGACGTCCGAACCCCTGCGCCGTGCGCTTGGTGATCGGTATTTGACGTATGCGCTGTCCACAATCATGAACCGTGCCTTGCCGGATGCGCGCGATGGCATGAAGCCCGTGCATCGCCGGATCATGTATGCCATGCGCGGGCTAAAGCTGGACCCGACGGGAAGCTACCGGAAATGCGCCAAGATTGTCGGCGAGGTGATGGGTACATATCACCCCCACGGCGATCAGGCGATTTACGATGCTTTGGCGCGGCTGGCGCAAGATTTTTCGGTGCGTTATCCGCTGGTCGACGGGCAGGGAAACTTCGGTAATATCGACGGTGATAACCCGGCGGCGCAGCGGTATACGGAGGCGCGGTTAACCCACGCCGCTGTTGCGATGATGGAAGGTCTGTCCGAGGACGCGGTTGATTTTAAGGACAATTATGACGGCTCCGAGCGGGAACCCGTGGTGCTGCCAGCCGCCTTTCCGCTACTTTTGGCGAATGGCTCAACCGGTATCGCGGTGGGCATGGCAACCAACATTCCGCCCCATAATATTGACGAACTTTGCCTGGCGGCGCTGCATTTGATCAAATCCCCGAACGCGCGGGACGAGACCTTGGTAGAGCTGATCCCCGGGCCGGATTTCCCCACGGGCGGTGTGCTGGTGGAGCCGCGCGAAAACATTCTGAAGGCGTATGCAACGGGGCGGGGGTCTTTCCGGCTGCGCTCCAAATACGAGATCGAGGATCTTGGTCGCGGGATGTGGCAAATCGTGGTCACCGAAATTCCGTATCAGGTGCAAAAATCGAGGCTGATCGAGAAAATTGCCGAAATAATCAACGCAAAGAAAATTCCGATTCTGGCGGATGTTCGCGACGAGTCGGCCGAGGATATCCGGCTGGTTCTGGAGCCCCGCTCCAAGACGGTTGATCCGACAGTGCTGATGGAAACGCTGTTTAGGCAGACGGACCTCGAGGTTCGCTTTTCGATGAACATGAACGTGTTGATTGACGGGCGCACGCCGAAGGTCTCGACTTTGAAAGAGGTTCTGCGCGCGTTTATTGACCATCGCCGCGAGGTGTTGCTGCGACGCTCAAAGTTCCGGCTAGGCAAGATTGATGCGCGCCTCGAGGTGTTGGAGGGGTTCATTGTTGCCTTCCTTAACCTCGATCGCGTCATTGAAATCATCCGGTACGAGGACGAGGTTAAGCCAACATTAATGGCCGAATTCGAGCTGACCGATGTGCAGGCCGAGGCGATTTTGAACATGCGGCTGCGCTCGTTGCGCAAGCTCGAGGAAATGGAACTGCGCAAGGAACGGGATGCCTTGCAAATTGAACGCGCCGAAATCGAAGACCTGTTGGACAGCGAAGACCTGCAATGGGCAAGGATTTCGAGCGAGCTGCGCGAGACCCGCAAGAAGTTTGGCAAGACGGCCGAGGGTGGCGCGCGCCGCACCGAGCTGGCCGATGCACCTGATTTTGAGGAAGTGCCGATCGAGGCGATGATCGAGCGCGAACCGATTACGGTTGTGTGTTCCGCGATGGGCTGGATCAGGGCGCTGAAGGGCCATGTGGCGCTGGATCAGGAACTGAAGTTCAAAGACGGTGACGAGGGGCGATTTATTTTCCACGCGGAAACCACCGACAAGATTGTGGCGTTTGCCAGTAACGGCCGTTTTTACACAATTGCGTGCTCCAACCTGCCCGGTGGGCGTGGCATGGGCGATCCGATCCGACTGATGGTCGATATGCCCAACGAGGCCGCGATGGTCGATTTGTTCATCCATAAGGCGGGACGGAAATTGTTGATGGCGTCCTCGGCCGGGGATGGTTTTGTTGTGGCCGAGGATGACGTGATCGCGCAAACGCGCAGCGGTCGGCAGGTGTTAAACGTCAAGGCGGGCGTGCGGGCGATGATTTGCAAACCAATCGACGGCGACCACGTGGCGTGCGTTGGCCTGAACCGCAAAGTGCTGATATTCCCGCTTTCCGAGCTGCCGGAAATGGGTCGCGGCAAGGGTGTGCGGTTGCAGAAATATGCCGATAAAGAGGGCGAGTTGTCGGATGCCAGAACGTTCAATCTGGCCGATGGTCTTAGCTGGAAAGACCCTGCCGGACGTACGCGTACGGAAACCGATTTGGGGGACTGGATGGGTAAACGTGCGGGCTCGGGGCGGATGGCGCCGCGTGGATTTCCTAGGGATAACAAATTTACGGAAGATTAAAGCATGGGCGAAAAACTGGTTTTGGTGACGGGCGCTGCACGGGGAATCGGGCTGGCAACGACACGGAAGTTTTTAGCTGAAGGCTGGCGTGTGGCGATGCTGGACACCGATGCGGGCACGTTGAAAGCGGCGCTTGAAACGCTGGGCGTGCCGGACGACACCATGATGATCGAGGCCGATGTATCCGTGCCGGAACAGGTTGCCGCGGGCATACAGGCCATCGAAAACCGTTTCGGGCGGTTGGATGCGCTGGTGAACAATGCGGGTATTGCGGATTTCCAGTCGATTGCGGATACGGATATTGAAACATGGTCGCGGATCATGGCGGTCAACCTGACGGGCCCGTTTATCTGCACCAAGGCCTGCACGCCTTTGTTGTTGAAACGAGGCGGCGCGGTGGTGAACATCGCCTCGATCTCCGGTCTGCGGGCCAGCACTTTGCGTGTGGCTTACGGCACCAGCAAGGCGGGGCTTATTCACCTGACCAAACAGCTGGCCGTCGAGCTCGGCAATCAGGGCATCCGCGTGAACGCCGTCGCGCCCGGCCCCGTGGATACGGAGATGGCCAAGAAAGTCCACAGCGCTGAAATCCGCGCGGATTATCATGACGTAATACCGCTTAACCGATACGGCCTTGAAGAGGAGATCGCCGAGGCGATTTTCTTCCTGTCCTGCGACAAAGCCAGTTACATAAACGGGCAGGTGCTGGCAGTTGACGGCGGGTTTGAATCCGCAGGCATCGGTCTTACCTCGCTTCGTAAGGAGTGACGGCAGGGGCAGTTTGTCTTGCTAAAGTTAGGAGATAGGGATTATCTTTTAGCATGGCGCACGCAGTATTCATTCAAAACCCGGTCTCAATTTATAAAGACTCGCCAGGCAAGGTTTACCATTTCCCCAAACGTTATCTTAATATGGTTGAAGAAACCGTAGGCGATTGGGTCGTGTTTTACGAAAGCCGCAAAGGGGCATTCGGCTATGTCTCGATTCAAAAAGTTCGAAACATTCTACCGGACCCCGATCAAGCTGCACACTATTTCGCATTTCTCGAACCCTCAACGGAATGGACTTTCGAGCATGTCGTTCCGCGCTCAGCACCCGATGGAATTGCAATCGAGAGGTCATTGCGCGGGGCCGTGGTCGGCCAATCTCAGGCGGTGTAAGTGTTTCAGCGGTGCGGCGATTATCCGAACAGGAGTTTATGGAGATTTTTGATCTCGGGATGAAAGAGTTAACGGGGCCAGAGGCTATGCCTCGGGATGAAAGTGCTGAAGTAAATGCGTTAGGGTTGGCGGAAGATCAGGCTATTTTTGAACATGCGCCTTTATCAAAAATTCGCCCTGAAATTCTTATGTCTCGAAAATATCGAGACCCGTCATTCGCGCGACAGGTGAAGGCCGCTTATAAGGGGCGGTGCGCTATTTCAGGGCTGGAATTAAGAAACGGTGGCGGCCGGCCTGAGGTCGAGGCCGCGCATATTCGTCCCGTTAAGAACGAGGGGCCCGATACAGTCAGGAACGGGTTAGCCCTTTCGGGAACGCTTCACTGGATGTTTGATCGAGGGCTGATTTCAGTATCGGAGAATTATGAAATCCTGATATCCCATAACAAGGTACCACAGGAAACGGTTGCGCGATTAATCGCACCCGAGCAACGATTGTTGTTACCGGACAACCCGAGGTTCCATCCACACCCGGAATATTTGCGATATCATCGGGAAGAAGTTTTCGGGCAGGTCGCTTAAGAAAAACGATTTCATCGCAATGCTGAATCATTATCCTATTTAACGTAGATGAAATCAGCGTTACCTTGATGAAAATGCTGAAGCCACGGAGACATTCATGACCCACGCCCATATGACCTTGCCCAAAACGGCTGCAAACTACGTGCCGTTGTCGCCCGTTTCCTTCATGAACAGTGCGGCGCGGACGTTCCCGAACCACACGGCGGTGATTTATGGGGACATTCGGCGCAGCTGGTCACAGACGTATGCGCGGTGCCGGCAGTTGGCCTCGGCGTTGACCAAGGCGGGGCTGCAAGCGGGCGATGTTGTGGGCTACATGGCGATGAATACGCCAGAGCTTTACGAGGGTCATTTCGGAGTTCCCATGGCGGGTATGGTGTTGAACGCGCTGAACTATCGCCTCGATGCCAAGACGATTGCGTATATTATTGACCATGCGCAGATCAAGCTGCTGATCACGGATCGGGAGTTTTCGGATACGGTGAAAGCGGCGGTTGAAATGGCCGATGGCGCACCGATTTTGATCGACATTGACGACCCTGATGCTTCGGGCGGCGAGTTGCTGGGCGCGCAGAATTACGAGGATTTCATCGCGGGCGGTGACCCCGATTTTGCCTATGAAGGCCCGGCGGACGAGTGGGATACCATCAGCATCAACTACACCTCCGGCACGACAGGCAATCCCAAGGGCGTCGTTTACCATTATCGCGGCGCGTATCTGAACGCGCTTGGCAACACGCTGGAATGGAATATGGCGGCGCATCCGGTCTATCTATGGACGCTGCCGATGTTCCACTGCAACGGCTGGTGTTTCCCGTGGACGGTCGCGGCAAAAGCGGGCACGAATGTTTGTATCCGCAAGGTGACGGCCGCGAATATCTATAACAATATTGCGGATCATCGCGTCGATCACCTGTGTGGCGCGCCGATTGTTCTTGGTTTTATGATCAACGCCGGAGCCAACAAACGTCCCTTCGATCATTTGTGCAAGGTGATGACAGCGGCAGCGCCTCCGCCTGCGAAAGTTTTGCAATCCATGAAGGAAGAGGGGTTCGATGTAACCCACGCTTATGGCCTGACGGAGACTTACGGCCCGGCCGTTTCTTGTGCATGGCACGAGGAATGGAATGATCTGCCGATTGGCAAACAGGCGAATTTGAAGGCGCGTCAAGGGGTGGGTTATGTGGTGCAGGAAGACACCAAAGTGCTGGACCCTGAAACGATGGTCGAGGTTCCGCATGACGGCGAAACCATGGGCGAGGTGATGATGCGGGGCAACATCGCCATGAAGGGGTATCTGGATAATCCGGCGGCTACGGACGAGGCGTTTAGGGGGGGCTGGTTCCACACCGGCGATCTGGGCGTGGTGCATCCTGACGGCTATATCCAGCTTCGCGATCGCGCCAAGGACATCATTATTTCGGGAGGCGAGAACATCTCGTCCATCGAAATCGAGAGCTGCTTATACGAGCACCCCGCGGTTTTGGCCTGTGCTGTGGTGGCGCGCCCTGACGATAAATGGGGCGAAACGCCTTGTGCATTTGTGGAACTGAAGCCGGATATGCAGGCAACAGAGGCCGAGATTATCGCCCATTGCCGCGAACATCTGGCACGCTTCAAAGTCCCGAAAATGGTGGTGTTTATGGAGGTGCCGAAGACCTCGACCGGTAAAATCCAGAAGGTACCTTTACGAGAGTTGGCGAAGGAACTTTAGACACTACAACAACAAAACGGCCCCGCAAATCAATGCGGGGCCGTTTGTATTTTAGCCGTTAAGCAGTGTTAGCGTTGGCCGTAATACAGCCCGACAACATGTTCGGCTTCGGCGAAGAACAACCAGCGTTGGGTGAACAGGCCGACGAGGTGGATCAGGATCACGATCAGCGCGACCATGTGGCCAGCATCAAGGGCCAGCAACAGAACTGCGGGGATTAGCGAGCCGAGCGTTAACGCGATGATCCGCAGTTTCAGGATGTGTTTGCGGCCAATGACGTGGATCATTTCGCTCATCAAATAGTTGGAGCCGGTGTGTGGTTTCTCTAGCAATCGTACTTTGCCGAGGAACCCCAGACCCGTGGCCGTGCCCATATCCGAGCCGGCTTTGGCGAATGCGCCGTCACCCTGAACCCAAGTTACGATCTGTGCAATGGCCAGTGCCAGCATCAGCCAGCCTGCCAGCGCGACTTGTGTTGTCAGCAATGCGCCGCCTGCAAAACCGTATAAAAGGTACAGAACTGCGGTCATTGGTGTGTGCCAGCGCGGGACAGATTTCATCTGCGCGTAGATCATCGAGGTGCTGAAGATGGTTAACACCGACAGGAACGCGGCAACGTAGCCCAAGACCGGGATGCGGTTATCCATGAAAATCCATAGCAAGGCGTAGATGCCGAACAGGCCCATTGCTGCCATCGACAGGATGCCTTCGCGCGAAAGCCAGCTTGAACGCCACTGCGAGAAAGCCATGAGGAAGCGTTCAGGGTGGCCGAGGTGGAACAGCGAGGACAACAATCCCCCGCCTGCCAGCGCGAAAGAGATGGCGACGAACACGAACGCCACCCAGCCCGATACGTCCAGCATGCCAAGCCCGAGGAACACCATCATGCCAAAACCAAGGCCTGAAAGTGCGGTGAAGATGATGACGGAAGTTGCTGGATGCATCAGAGTTTCTCCAATGTACGGTCAAGCCAGCCGAGGAAACCACCGGTCTCTTCGGGTTGACGGGCGAGAAGGGGGGCGAGGATGTTGGTTTCCTCGATGTCGGCTTTGGGGCGCGGCGGTAGGTATTTGTTAACCGGCTTGGTGCCTTGTTCAGGCATCAGATCAAACCCGCTACGCTCTGCCGTCAGGATCGACACGTTGCTTTCAGGATCGGCAAAATCACCGAAGTGGCGTGCACCGGCGGGGCAGGTGCGAACGCATGATGGAACGCGGTCTTCTTCGGGGATGTTCTCGTTGTAAATCCGGTCCACACACAGCGTGCATTTCTTCATTACCCCCTCGGCGGCGTCCATTTCACGCGCACCGTATGGGCAGGCCCAAGCACATAGGCCGCAACCGATGCAGGCGTCCTCGTTTACCAGAACGATGCCGTCTTCAACACGTTTATAGCTGGCACCGGTTGGGCAAACGGTGACGCAAGGGGCGTCCTCGCAATGCAGGCAGGATTTCGGGAAATGGATTACCTGTGCGGGCTTGTTTTCCTTCTGAACCTCGAACGTATGCACGCGGTTAAGGAAGGTGCCGCTCGGGTCTGCGCCGTAGGCATCCATGTCGGACAGCGGCGCGCCATAGTTGCTCGTGTTCCATTCCTTGCAGGAAATCACACAGGCATGGCAGCCAACGCAGGTGTCCAGATCAATGACCAGACCCAGTTTTTTCTCGGTGGATTTTGGTAAAGTGGTCATGTCCACTCCTTCCCGTATTCAACGTTTTCGGGGCCGCGACCAACAGGGGATTCCTGCGGGGCCACATCGGGTTGCGATTGCAGGTTGGGCGGGGTCTCGGTTTTCTCGATCTTCACGCGCAGGTCGAACCAAGCCGCCTGACCGGTGACCGGATCGGAGTTGTTCCACCGCATCCCGTCGCCCTTGGAGGGCAGCAATTCGTGGATCAGATGGTTCAGCAAGAAGCCTTTGGTGGCCTCGGGTGCATCATCTTGCAACGCCCACGCGCCTTTGCGTTTGCCGATCGCATTCCACGTCCAGATAGTGTTGGGGTTCAGCGCGTTCATCAACGCCACAGGCACAGTAATCGAGCCGTGGACCGAGGAAACCTTGGCCCAGTCGCCATCCTCGAAATTGTTGGCCTCCCATATGGCGGTCGGAATATACATCGGGTTATGGCCGTGAATTTGGCGCAACCATGCGTTTTGCGAACCCCAGCTATGATACATCGCCATCGGGCGTTGGGTCAGGGCGTGGTAGGGGTATTCTTCCTTGTCAATGAGCGTTTGCTCAAACGGTTCCCACCATATCGGCAGCGGATCCATGGAGGCGCGAACCTGTTCACGTAGATGGTCGGGCGGTTGAATGTCGCCCTTGCCTTCGGCCGCGAGGCGGAACTTTTGCAGGGTTTCCTGATAGACGTCGAACACGAAAGGCTGAACGGAATCGTAAAGGCCGCGCTCGACCGCGTAATTCTGGTAGTCCATGTTCCACGGTTTGAAATACGAGGCGTTTTCAGGAATGTGATCAATCCAGAAGCCGCCATTGTCGATATAGGCCTGAATCTGGTTCGGGTTCGGTTCACCGCGACCCTTGCCTTTGCCATCCTTGCCACGGAAACCGGCCAGCGGGCCAATGCCCGGACGGCGTTCGTGGTTAACGATATAATCGGCGTAATCTTCGAACTTGTCCGAGCCATCCTCATTAACAAACCTCGGCAGGCCCAGTTTTGCACCAAGCTGGATAAGGACGGTCTGGAAGCCACGCACATCGCGGTCCGGCTCGACAATCGGCCAGCGGATACTGTCGGCAATCGCGTCGGGTTCGCAAATCGGGCGATCCAGAAGGGATATACAGTCGTGACGCTCAAGATACGTCGTGTCAGGGAAAATCAGGTCCGAGAACGCCACCATTTCGGACGAATACGCATCGGAATAGATGATGTGCGGGATCACGTAATCGCCGTTCTCGTCCTTGTCCGTCAGCATTTCCATAACGCCGGTGGTGTTCATCGACGAGTTCCACGACATGTTGGCCATATACATAAACAACGTGTCGATTTTATACGGATCACCCGCATGGGCGTTGGAAATAACCATATGCATCAGGCCGTGGGCCGACAGCGGGTTTTCCCATGTAAACGCTTTATCAATACGTTTGGCTTTGCCGTTTTCGTCTATCGCCAGATCTTCGGGGCCACGCGGATAGCCCAGATGCGGGCCGTTCAGCGGCTTGCCGGGGGCGAAATCGTGGTGCGGTTTCGGGTGGGCCGAAACGGGTTTTGGATAGGAAGGTTTGAAACGGAAACCACCGGGCACTTCGACCGAACCCAGCAGGATTTGCAGAACATGCAGCGCCCGCGCGGTTTGGAAACCGTTGGAATGCGCCGAAATTCCGCGCATGGCGTGGAAGGAAACCGGACGACCAATCATCTGCTCGTGCTTTTCGCCGCGGAAATCGGTCCATGGGCGGTCCAGAACGATCTGCTCGCCAAAGGCCACTTGCGCCAGTTCGGCGGCGATGGCTTTGATGCGTTTCGCGGGAATTCCACAGCGCTCGGCGACAGCATCGGGGGTGTATTCATCGGTCATGTATTTGTTGGCCAGTAACATGAAAGCCGGAGTGCAAGGTATGCCGTTGACCTCGTATGTGCCTTTCATTTCGGGCTTAACGCCTTTGGCATCCCACGCGGCGGGTTGGTTTTTCACGCGGTCCCAGACCAGCTCTTTGCCGTCTTTATCGCGGATAAACAGGCCGTGTTCGTCGCTATCCTTGTCCTGATTAACCAAGAACGGCATGTTGGTGTAGCGAATCAGATAATCCAGATCGACGTTGCCGGATTTCAGCAACTCATGGATCATCGACAGGATAAACAGGCCGTCCGTGCCCGGCGTAATGCCGACCCACTCGTCCGCAATCGCGTTATAGCCGGAACGGATCGGGTTAACGCCGATGACCTTGGCACCGCGTGCCTTCAACTTGCCCAGACCGATTTTGATGGGGTTGGAGTCGTGATCCTCGGCCACGCCAAAGATCATGAACAGCTTGGTGTGCTCCCAATCCGGTGCGCCGAATTCCCAGAACGCGCCGCCGATCGTATAGATGCCGCCAGCCGCCATGTTAACGGAACAGAAACCGCCGTGGGCTGCATAATTTGGCGTACCAAACGCTTGCGCCCACCAGCTGGTGAAGGACTGTGATTGATCGCGACCCGTAAAAAACGCTAACTTTTCAGGGGCTTTTTCGCGGATAGGTTTCAGCCATCCGGTGGCGATTTCGAACGCCTCGTCCCAGCTGATTTCCTCGAACTTGCCCTCGCCACGCTCGCCAACCCGCTTCATCGGGGCGTTTAGGCGCGAGGGGGCGTAGTGCTGCATGATGCCCGCAGAACCCTTGGCGCACAGGACGCCTTTGTTGACCGGGTGATCCTTGTTGCCCTCGATATACGCGACTTTACCGTCACGGAGGTGGACGTTAATTCCGCAGCGGCACGCGCACATGTAACATGTGGTGTGGCGAATTTCGTCGCTGACTTTCGGCGAAGTATCGAGTTGTGGCTGCTTATGTTTGGCCATTTTGGTGACCACCCTCCCGTTTTATTTCGTGACCCTTAAGGGCGCTTATATTTACACATGCAAATTTATGCAACTAATGGGGGCGTTTGCCAAGTGGGCAAATCCGCCGCAAGGATTGGTGTTCGCGTTATTCTGCCGCGATTAGCGGTAAATTGGCAGCGGTTTGCAGGTAAGTTACGTCTACCACATCGGTGTAGCTGTCCAGAGATTTGTCCATCGTTCCCAAAATAACAAAGAAGTCTGCTAGTTGTTTCATATGGGTTTGCACGCCGCCTCCTAACCAGTCTTCGCCAAGTTTCGCCGTTATCGAGGGGAACTCGAAACCCTGCATTGATGCGGTCACGGTGCTATCAAACATATTCAGGGGGGCGGCGATGCTCGGGATCATACGGGCAGGGTTGGCCGTGTAGGCAGCGTTCAGCGCGCCCGTGACATTGAGAAACTTCGCGACGACCGTTGGGTTGTCAGCACCGAAGCTGGAGCGGATGACGATGGTGTCGTAATTCTTTATGCCGAGGCCCGCTTTTCCGTCATTGTCCAGTAGCAGAGTGCCAAAATCTTGCAGGGTCGCAAGGGCTGGGCCCCAACCGCAGGCGATATCGACTTTGCCTTGCTTTAGGGCCGCTGCTGCTTGTGCCGGTGGCATGTTGATCAATTCCACGCTGGCGGGGTCGATGCCGAAACGGGTTAACGTCCGGTTCAGGTTGAAATGTGATGTGGTGCCGATGGCGAGTGCTATCGTTGCACCGTTTAGCACGGCGGTATTGGTCGCAGAGAACCGCAAATCAGGGTGCGCGAAACAGTTTTCATTGGCGGGGTAGGATACCGCGATGTCCACCAGTTTGAAATCAAGACCCGCCGTGGCGACAAGCAAAAACGGGACGAGGCCTTGGGACAGGGCGATCTGGATGTCGCCGGTTTCAAGGGCTGCGAACATTGCGGTGCTGGAATTATACGCAATCCATTCAGCTTCAGCCCCTAAAACCTCGTCGTAAGCGCCAGATGTCTGGCCGTAATGTGCGGGCAGGGGCCACTCATTGAAGTAGCCGATTTGCAGGGTATTTTGGGCATACGCGCCGGATGTGAGGGATAAAAGCCCGAGAGTGAAAAGGGTTAAGAGGAATTTCATTTTGTCGGGCCTTGGTTAAATTGAGTATTTAGGCAAAGAAGAATGGTTTGTTGTAGACGGTTATGCTGGTCTTCACAAAGGGAATTCTTGTGTACGGTGGTGCGAATTAGATTGACAGATCAAGGCGGGGAAGCCACCGATAAGGGAGATTCTGAATGGAGTTCTTATGTCTTTGGATGATGCGATGAAGTGGTTGGATGACCGGCCGGATATAAGCAGTGTGCGCGCGGCTGTCGTTGATCTGAATGGCGTGTGGCGCGGCAAGCGGTTGCCGGTTGCACAAGCGCAGAAGATTTTGTCAGAAGGGGTGCGGATGCCGCTTTCGATTACTACGTCGGATATTTGGGGCACGGATACCGCAGATAATCCGCTGGTATTTGATACCGGCGATGCCGATGGTTTTGCACGGTCAACGGGGCGCGGGTTAATCCCTATGGATTGGCTGGAGCGCCCGACGGCGATGGTGCCGCTTTGGATGTGGCAGGAGGATGGCGCGCCCTCGGCTGTGGATCCCCGGCAGGTTTTGGCGCGGGTGTTGGAGCGTTATAAGGCCGCCGGTTTGACGGCTGTGACCGCGATGGAGTTGGAGTTTTACCTGATCGATCCGGCTGAGGCGCGCCCGATACCGCCGCGCTCGCCTGTGACGGGGCGACGGTTGGAGGGGAGTGAGGTTTTGTCCATCGACGAGATTGACGCGTTCGAGTCCTTCTTCGCTGATGTTTATGATGCATGCGAGCGGCATGATATTGCGGTGGATGCGGCGATCGCGGAAAACGGTGCGGGGCAGTTCGAGGTTAACCTTATGCATTGCCCCGACCCCATGAAAACCGCCGATGATGCGACGTTTTTTAAGCGGTTTGTTAAAGGGATTGCGCGAAAGCACGGGTTTGCCGCGTCGTTCATGGCCAAGCCCTATGCGGATTTGGCTGGCAGTGGTTTACACGTGCATTTTAGCGTGCTGGACGGCGATGGTATCAACATTTTCGACAATGGCGGCGATGAGGGTACGCCTGCGATGCTGCATGCCGTGCGCGGTTTGATGGACGCCATGCCCGAGTCTGGTTTGATCTTTGCGCCGCATCTGAATTCCTATCGCCGGATGGCCCCGGGCGCACATGCGCCGACGGGGATTTGCTGGGGGTACGAGAACCGCACCGTGGCCATACGAATTCCGGGTGGACCTACCAAAGCGCGCCGGATTGAGCATCGTGTGGCGGGCGCGGATGCGAACCCGTATCTGATTTTGGCCGCGATTCTCGGGGCCGCGCTGGAAGGTATCGAGGCTGGTAAAGCCCCCGTTGATCCGGTTGTGGGGAACGCCTATTCCATCGAGATGCCGCAACTGCCAACCGATTGGGGGCAAGCGATTTCACTTTTTGAGCAGGGCGCAACCAATGCTGCGATTTACCCTGATTTAATGCGGCAAGTGTATATTTTGGCCAAACGGCAGGAGCGCGCTGGATTTGCCGCTAGAATGACGGATTTCGAAATCGCCACTTACCTTGAGGCCGTGTGACGCATCGGAAAAGAAAAAAAGCGCTTGATTTGTCGGTGAAATATAGTGCCAAAATACAACTAAGCCCGAAACGGGGCGATTTAATTCAACTAGGGAGAATACAATGAAACGTATCATACTACTTACGACGGCAGCGACACTTGCTGTTGGCGCTGTTGCGGCGAAGGAAAACGTTGTGAATGTTTACAACTGGTCCGATTATATCTCAGAGGGCATACTCGAAAAATTCGAGGCCGAGACAGGCATCAAGGTTGTTTACGACGTATTTGATTCCAACGAAGTGCTGGAAGCGAAAATGTTAACGGGTAGCTCTGGCTATGATGTTGTTGTGCCAACTTCGGACTTCTTGCAGCGCCAGATTGCGGCGGGGGCTTATCAGCCGCTCGACAAATCCAAATTGCCTAATCTTGCGAATATGGATGCTGAATTGATGGCCGGTGCCGCGGTTTATGACCCGGATAACGAGTATGCCACGATCTATATGTGGGGCACCACCGGTATCGGGTATAACGTCGGCGCAATCGCTGAGCGTCTGGGCGAGGATTACGTGGTCAACAGTTGGGAACTGGTGTTCAACCCCGAAATAGCCAGCAAGCTGGCCGATTGTGGCGTAACGATGCTGGACGCGCCAACGGAGATGATTCCGGCGGCGATGAACTATCTTGGTCTGGACCCGCGCTCGACGGATAAAGCTGATTTCGAGGCGGCGGCGGCGTTGCTGGAATCTGTTCGCCCATATATTCGCTACTTCAATTCTTCGCAGTATATCAACGATCTGGCTAACGGCGACATTTGCGTTTCTGTCGGTTGGTCGGGCGATGTATTCCAAGCGCTTTATCGTGCGGAAGAAGCCGAAAACGGCGTGGAAATCGGCTATGTCATTCCGGACGAGGGTGCGTTGCAATGGTTTGACATGATGGCGATCCCTGTGGATGCGCCGCATGCGGATAACGCGCATACGTTTATCAACTTCATCATGGATGCGCAGGTCACTGCCGACATCACCAACTATGTCTGGTATGCGAACGGGAACGCGGCTTCCATGCCGATGGTTGATGACGAAATCAAATCGAATACGGGTATCTTCCCGACAGAAGCCGCAAGTGAAAAATTGTGGAGCTCGCAAGTTTATGATGCACGTACAGATCGCATCGTAACCCGTCTTTGGACCAGAGTGAAAACCGGTCAATAAGGCACAACCGCGGGGCGTGATTTATCGCGCCCCGCTTCCCCAAAATTTCCGGAGGTCCGATGGCCGAGCTACCCTTAGCGGCTGACGCCAAGCCGTGGAAAGATTCTGCGGCGGTGCCGTTTATCCGCATCAAGAACATCACCAAAAAGTTCGGCGAATTTTCTGCCGTCGATGACATCACACTTGATATTTACAAAGGCGAATTGTTTTGCCTTCTGGGCGGTTCCGGCTGCGGTAAATCCACATTATTGCGGATGTTGGCAGGGCTTGAAACCCCTACGTCCGGCACCATCGAAATTGACGGGCAGGACGTGGCTGATGTTGCTGCCTTTGACCGTCCGACCAACATGATGTTCCAGTCCTACGCGCTTTTTCCGCACATGACAGTGGAAAAGAACGTCATCTACGGATTGCTGCGCGAAGGCGTGCCCAAGGCCGAGGCAAAGGACCGTGTGGCCGATATGCTGCGCCTTGTGAAGCTGCAAGATTTCGCCAAGCGCAAGCCGCACCAGCTGTCCGGTGGGCAGCAGCAGCGGGTGGCTTTGGCGCGATCCCTGATCAAGCAGCCGAAGCTGTTGTTGCTGGATGAACCGCTAGCTGCGCTCGACAAAAAGCTGCGCGAGGAAACACAATTCGAGCTGATCCACATTCAAGAAACTCTGGGCGTGACCTTCATTGTTGTGACCCACGACCAAGAAGAAGCCATGACGCTTTCCACCCGTATCGGCGTTATGAAAGACGGCAAAATCGTGCAAGTGGGCGAGCCGCCGCAGATATATGAGGACCCCAATTCCCGCTACGTCGCCGACTTTATCGGCTCGGTTAATATGTTTGAGGGCACGGTCGATGTCGCTGTTTCCAGCACGCTGCGGATCAAATCGCCCGAGGCAGGCATTGACCTGTTGGTGGAGCCGGTTGAGGGGCTGAAAGCCAACCAAAACGTCTCCGTCGCTATCCGCCCCGAACGTATCACGCTAACCCGTCACAAACCCGACGGGGCGGCAAATATCGTCGAGGGCGGGGTGGTGGAGGTCGCATACTTAGGCAACCTCTCCGTCTACCGCGTCAAGCTGGCCAGTGGTAAAATCCTGAAAGTCACCAAATCAAACCTTCTGCACGACGAAGAACCAATAAGCTGGGACGAGAAGGTTTTCCTTAGCTGGAGCAACGCCGCTGGCATTGTCCTGACCACATGACGGCTCTTCGCGCGACATCCCCATGGCGTAAAACCGCAGCACTTTTGGCGCGGTTTGGTTTGACTGGTCGCGCGCTGGTGATCGCGGTGCCGATGCTTTGGCTGCTGGTGTTTTTCCTCGTGCCGTTTCTGGTGGTTCTGAAAATATCGTTTGCCGACCCGATGCTCGCCCGCCCGCCCTATTCGCCGCTGTTTGCCGATGGGTCCATACAAGTCACTATCGGCAATTACGCCTACCTTTGGGAGGATAGCCTTTATATCAACGCCTACTGGTCCTCGATTAAAATCGCGTTTTTCTCGACGGTTATGGCGCTGCTGATTGGCTACCCCATGGCGTATTACATCGCGCGCAGCCCCGAACCCAAACGATCACTGTTGCTGCTGCTGATCGTGCTGCCGTTCTGGACGTCGTTTCTTTTACGCGTTTACGCTTGGATCGGTATTCTTAAAACCAAGGGTGTGCTGAACATGGTGTTGATGAAAATCGGCCTGATCGACCAGCCGTTAATCATCATGCAAACCGACGTCGCTGTTTATATCGGCATCGTTTACACCTACCTGCCGTTTATGATCCTGCCGCTTTACGCCAACCTTGTGAAGCTGGACAACGCCATGCTTGAGGCATCTGCCGACCTTGGAGCCAAACCGATGGCGACGTTTTTCCGCATCACCATTCCGCTGTCCATGCCGGGTATTGTTGCAGGATCCATGCTGGTCTTCATCCCCGCGATTGGCGAGTTTGTTATCCCCGCGCTGCTGGGTGGTCCCGATACATTAATGATTGGTAAAGTCCTGTGGACCGAGTTCTTCTCGAACCGCGACTGGCCCGTCGCCTCGGCGGTGGCCATTGCCATGCTGATATTGCTGGTCATCCCGATCATGCTGCTGCGAATGGCGCAATCGAAGGGGGCGGACACATGAAACGTGGTTTTTTCCTGCCCGTTGTGGCCTTTGCCGGGTTCCTGTTTCTGTATATCCCCATCGTGTCGCTGGTGATCTTCAGCTTCAATAAATCCAAGCTGGTGACGGTGTGGGGCGGGTGGTCCACGAAATGGTATGTGGAGCTGCTGAACGACCCGCAAATCCTCGGCGCGGCATGGATCAGCCTGAAAATCGGCGTGGTCAGCGCGACTTTGGCCACGATCCTTGGCACCATCGCCGCCATTGTTCTGACCCGTTTTGGGCGTGTACGCGGGCGCGGCTTGCTTATCGGTATGGTCACCGCGCCACTTGTCATGCCCGAGGTTATCACCGGCCTGTCGCTGTTGCTTTTGTTTATCTCGATGGAGGCCATGTTCGGGTGGCCCGCAGGCCGTGGTATATTAACAATCATCATCGCCCACACCACGTTTAGCATGGCTTATGTCGCCGTTGTTGTGCAATCACGGCTGGTCGATATGGACGACGCCATCGAGGAGGCGGCCTCGGATCTGGGTGCAAAACCCATGCGCGTGTTCTTCGATATAACCCTGCCCATGATCGCGCCCTCGCTAATTTCAGGCTGGCTTTTGTCCTTCACTTTGTCGCTCGACGATCTGGTGATTGCCAGCTTTGTTAGTGGTCCGGGGGCCAGCACATTGCCGATTGTGATCTTCTCTAAAGTGCGGCTAGGGGTGACGCCGGAAATCAACGCGCTAGCAACTTTGATCGTTGTCGTGGTAGCCATAGGTATATCTATCGCGTGGTTCTTGATGCGCAAAAAGGTGAAAACATGAGCAAGGGCGATCAGGCGTTTCGCGCCAAAGGTAATAACGAGCGTTGGGCCGAAATGACCTACGGCGGGGCGCTCAGCTTCCTGCGCCGCCGCTATTCTCGCGACCTTGCGGGCGTGGATGTGGTGGTTAGCGGCGTGCCTTATGACGGCTCTGTTACCAATCGTTCCGGCTGTCGTCTTGGTCCGCGCGCCATCCGCGAGGCGTCAGTGCAACTGGCGGAACTTTCCGCGTTTCCCTTCGGGTTTGATCCGTTCGAAACCCTGTCGGTGATCGACTGGGGTGATTGCATGATAGACCCGCACCAGCCCGAAACCGTGCCCGTGGACATCCAAGCGCATGCCGCCGGGATCATCAAAAGCGGTGCTAAAATGTTAACCTTTGGCGGGGATCATTTCGTCGCCTACCCGTTGCTGAAAGCCCACGCCGAGAAATACGGCCCTGTCACGCTGATCCAGTTCGATGCGCATTGCGATACATGGGAGGATCACGGAGGACTGGACCACGGCACCATGTTTGCACGCGCCGCCGCCGAGGGTATCATCGATGTGACCAAATCCACCCAGATCGGGTTGCGGACATATAACGACAGTGACCACGGTTTTGAAATTCTGACCGCTCCGTGGGTGCATCGCAACGGCATTGATGCGGCGCTGGAAATCATCACCGCGCGGGCGGGGGACACGCCGGTTTATATCTCGTTTGACGTTGACGGGCTTGATCCGGCTTTTGCGCCGGGTACCGGCACGCCTGTTGCGGGTGGTTTGGCCAGTTGGCAGGCGCTTGAATTGATCCGCGGATTGGGGTCGCTAAATTTGATCGGCATGGATGTGGTCGAGGTGTCCCCCCCCTACGACCACGCCGAAATCACCGCCTTGGCCGCTGCAACTGTTGCTCATGACTGGTTGTGCCTGTTAGCGCAGAAAAAAGGCGCAAAAGGCGTTGAGGTCGGGCGGCTTTAGAGGAAAAACCATGGTTCGTAAATCACAAGAATACATCTCGCGCTTCCCCGAGGCCACGCAAGAATGGCTGGATGGCCGCCGC
>CAKZNY010000174.1 GCA_937132145.1 uncultured Paracoccaceae bacterium
CGGCAGGATTTTGACGATGTGTTGGCAGGAAACCTGTGTCGTTGCACGGGGTATGCGCCGATCATTCGTGCGGCCGAAGCAGCCGCGCAGCAGCCGCAACCGGATTGGCTGACGGATGAGGGGGACCGTCTGGCGGCATTGGTGGGCGGAGATATCACGCTGGACGGGGCGTTTTTGCCTGCGACGCTTGATAGTTTCGCCGATTGGTACGTTGAAAACCCTGACGCGACGATTGTTGGCGGAGCGACGGATGTGGGCCTGTGGGTCACTAAACTGATGCGTAACCTGTTGCCGACCGTGTTCATCCATCGCCTTGAGGGCCTGCAACAGATCGAAATCACCGAGAGCGGCATTCGTATTGGCGCCGGTGTAACCATTGCCCGTATGCGCGGCGCGATGGTTGACCGGTACGCCGATTTTGCCGAGATGCTGCGCCGTTACGGCTCCGTTCAGGTGCGCAACTCCGCGACGATTGGCGGGAACATCGCCAACGGCTCGCCCATTGGCGACACCCCGCCGCCGCTGATCGCACTGGGCGCAGTTTTAACCCTGCGGCGCGGGTCCGAGCGGCGCGAAGTTCTGTTGGAGGATTTCTTCATTTCCTATGGCAAGCAGGACCGTCAAGCTGGCGAGTTCGTCGAGAGCCTGTTTATTCCGGCGCAACCCGACACCCTTGCCGTATACAAGATTTCCAAGCGTTTCGATCAGGATATCTCGGCGCTATGCGGGGCGTTTAATATCACGGTGGAGGGTGGGAATGTCATGGCTGCATGTATCGCATTTGGTGGCATGGCCGCCACGCCACAACGGGCCCCACACGTGGAAGAAGCGCTTATCGGCCAGCCGTGGAATGAAACCACGATTGAGGCGGCCTGTACGGCATTTGCGCAGGATTACACCCCGATCAAAGACGTGCGCGGCAGTGCCGAATATCGCCTGCGCACGGCGCAAAACCTGCTGCGGCGCTACTTCCATGAAAGCACCAACCCGCTGATCGAAACCCGTATTGTCGGGAGGGGGGCGGCATGAGCGTAGCCAAACCAAACCCGCACGATAGCGCCCCGTTGCACGTTTCCGGTGTTGCGCGCTACACGGACGATATCCCGTTGGTCGATCCGGTGCATCTGGCATTTGGCCTCTCTACGGTTGCCCATGCGAAGTTAACTTCCGTTAACCTTGATATGGTTCGCGCTGCGGACGGGGTTATCGATGTGTTAACCGCCGCCGACCTTCCGGCAGAAAACGACGTTTCCCCGTCTGCGCATGACGAGCCGATGTTGGCAATTGATACGGTGCATTTTGTCGGCCAACCTATATTCCTTGTGGTGGCGACCAGCCACAGCGCCGCGCGTTTAGCGGCGCGCCTTGGCTCGATCCAGTACGAAGAACTACCGGCGTTGTTGACAATCGACGCGGCCATGGCGGCAGACAGCAAGTTTGAAGATGCGATGACCTTCCAGAACGGCGATGCCGACGGGGCGATGGCGGCCTCGGACAATCAGGTTGAGGGCAGCATGGAGATCGGCGGGCAGGAGCATTTCTACCTTGAGGGTCACGCCGCATCCGCCCAACCGAACGAGGGCGACGTGCTGGTCCATTCCTCCACCCAGCACCCCACCGAAATCCAGCATAAAGTGGCCGAGGCGCTTGGCGTGCCCATGAATGCCGTGCGCGTCGAGACCCGCCGTATGGGCGGTGGATTTGGCGGCAAGGAAAGTCAGGGCAACTCGCTGGCCGTGGCTTCGGCTGTGGTGGCGATGCGTCTGAACCGTCCGGCCAAGATGCGCTATGACCGCGATGATGACATGATTATCACCGGTAAGCGCCACGATATCCGCATTACCTATAAAGCGGGTTTTGACTCGACGGGCCGCCTGCAATCGGTGATTTTTGAACACTTTGTCAAATGCGGCTGGGCGCTGGATTTGTCCTTGCCTGTGGCGGATCGCGCCATGTTGCACGCGGATAATGCGTATTACCTGCCGAACGTGCGGATAGTTTCGCATCGCCTTAAAACCAACACGGTTTCCAACACGGCTTTTCGTGGCTTTGGTGGCCCGCAAGGCATCATCGGGATCGAGCGGGTGCTGGACCACATCGCCCACACCTTAAACATGGACCCGCTGGAAGTGCGGCGGGTGAATTTTTATGGCACGAAGGATCGCAACGTCACGCCGTATCATATGACGGTCGAGGATAACGTTACGCCCGAACTGGTCGACGAGCTGGTTGAGACCTCGGATTACACCGCGCGGCGGGCCGAGATTGCGGCGTTCAACGCGCAAAGCCCGATCCTGAAACGCGGGATTGCTCTGACGCCGGTTAAATTCGGGATTTCCTTCACGCTGACCCACCTTAATCAGGCGGGGGCGTTGGTGCATGTGTATACGGACGGCTCGATCCATCTGAACCATGGTGGCACGGAGATGGGGCAAGGCTTGTTCACCAAGGTCGCACAAGTCGCGGCGCAGGTGTTCGGGGTTTCGCTGGCGGATATAAAAATCACCGCGACTGACACGGCCAAGGTGCCAAATACTTCGGCCACGGCGGCGTCGTCGGGGGCGGATTTGAACGGCATGGCGTGCAAGGCCGCTTGCGAGACTATTCGCGAGCGGATGACGGTTTTTGCCGCCCAGCAGTGGCAGACAACACCGGATAAAGTGATTTTCAAGGACGGCATGGTGCAAGTCGGCGAGACGTCGATGCGCTTCGCTGATCTGGCCGCCGCTGCTTACGGTGGGCGCGTTCAACTGTCGGCGACGGGCTTTTATAAAACACCGAAAATCAAATGGGATCGGTTTGCCGGAAAAGGCCGCCCGTTCCTGTATTTCTCTTACGGGGCGGCAGTTACCGAAGTGGTTATCGATACGTTAACGGGCGAGAACCGCATTTTGCGCACGGATATCCTGCATGACGTGGGCCGCTCGCTTAACCCGGCACTCGACATCGGGCAGATTGAAGGGGGGTATGTGCAAGGCGCTGGATGGTTAACAACCGAGGAGCTGGTCTGGGACGACAAAGGCCGTCACCTGACGCACGCGCCGTCCACCTATAAAATCCCTGCTTGTTCGGATCGCCCGAAGGAATTCAACGTCACCCTCTGGGCGCGCGGCGAGAATGTCGAGGATACGATTTACAAGTCCAAAGCTGTTGGGGAACCACCGTTAATCCTCGGGATATCGGCGTTCATGGCGATTTCGGACGCGGTGGCGTCTTGCGGGGATGCATACCCCGCTATGGATGCGCCCGCGACGGCTGAACGGGTGTTGAAAACCGTTGATATGGAAAAGGGCATCACATGGTAACGGGCCTCGATATATCCGCGCTGCGCCAGCATATTTGTGACGCGGGCAAGGTGGTGCGCGTGGTGATTGCCGATCACAAAGGCTCCACCCCGCGCGAGGCGGGCACGGCGATGCTGGTGACTTTGGATGAACAGTTCGGCACCATTGGCGGCGGCGCGTTAGAGTTTGCGGCTGTGGCTGAGGCGCGAAAAATGTTGCGGGTTGATGGCGAGTGGGTTCGGGCGTTTACCAAAATCCCGCTCGGCCCAAATCTGGGGCAATGCTGTGGTGGCTCCGTTAGTTTGCTGGCGGAATGTTTCGGTTCGGTTGAACTGGCGCATCTGGAAACCCTGCAAGGCCCGTTCGTGCGCCCAGTCACATCCGGTCGCCCCGAAGGGTTGCCTTTGCCTGTGCAGAAACGTCTGCGCGATACCCGTTCGGGGGCGCATAACAACATGTTAACCCTTCTTAACGGCTGGTTGATCGAGCCGCTGGAAACCGCCAAACACCCCCTTTGGATTTACGGCGCAGGCCACGTCGGGCGCGCCTTGGTCACCACGCTGGAAGGGTTGCCGTTTGCAGTTACGTGGATCGATTCCGCCCGCGACCGCTTTCCGTCAGACATTCCCGCGCATGTCGATATGCTGGTGGCGGCCAACCCCGCCGATGCGGTTGCCCATGCGCCCGACGACGCGCAGCATCTGGTGTTAACCTATTCGCATGCCATCGACCTCGAAATCTGTCTGCGCGTCCTAAGTCGCGCATTCGGCGGGCTTGGTTTGATCGGGTCAGCCACCAAACGCGCACGCTTTTTGAAACGTATTACAGAGGCGGGCGTTGACGCATCCCGCCTGCAATGCCCGATCGGGGATCGCAGCCTTGGCAAAGAACCAATGGCGATCGCAGTCGGGGTCGTCGCCGAACTTTTACAAGCGCGCGCGGCAGAAAAACAAAAAATAAGGGAGGTGAGCGCATGAGGGATACGCTGCTCGAAATCAGGGGGTTAAGCAAATCTTACCCCGGGGTGAAGGCGAACGATAACGTCAGCTTCACCATTCAGGAGGGCGAAATTCACGCGCTTCTGGGCGAGAACGGGGCCGGTAAATCGACGCTGGTGAAAATGATATATGGTTTGGTGCATCCGGATTCGGGCGACATGCTGCTGCACGGCGAGCATTATATGCCCCGTAAACCCAGCGAGGCGCGCAATTTGGGCGTTGGCATGGTGTTCCAGCACTTCTCGCTTTTCGAGGCGTTGAATGTGGCGGAAAACATCACGCTGGGCATGGAACAAGCGCCGCCCCGTACGGAACTTAACGCCAAGATCATCGAGGTTAGCAATGCGTATGGCTTGCCGCTGGACCCTAACCGTCTGATCGGCGATTTGTCGGTGGGCGAGCGCCAGCGCGTGGAAATCGTGCGCTGTTTGCTGCAAAACCCACGGCTTTTGATCATGGACGAGCCGACATCCGTGTTGACCCCGCAAGAGGTCGAGACCTTGTTCAAGACCCTGCGCAAGCTGTCCTCCGAAGGGGTTGCGATCCTGTATATCAGCCACAAACTGGACGAGATCAGGTCGTTATGCGACCACGCGACGGTGCTGCGCATGGGCAAGGTGGTGGATACGTGTATTCCGGCCGAAGAAACCGCGCGCTCCATGGCGGAGATGATGATCGGTGGCGAATTGGCGATGCCCACGGAGCGGGAATTCACGCCGGGCAAGACGCTGTTGCATCTGCAAAATCTGACGCTGAAATCTCTGGACCCGTTCGGGACGAGCCTTAAGGATGTCTCGCTTGAACTTCGCGCAGGCGAGGTGATGGGGATCGCTGGCGTGGCTGGTAACGGGCAAGACGAGCTGCTGCTGGCGCTTTCGGGGGAACGTCCGACGGCCCCCTCGATGGTTAAACTTAGCGGTGTTGCGATTGGCGGTATGGGGCCAACGACGCGCCGTGCGCTGGGCCTGCTGGCCGCCCCCGAGGAACGCCTTGGGCATGCGGCGGCACCTGATATGAGCCTTAAGGAAAACGCATACCTGAGTGCGCGGGTGCGGCAGGGTTTGACCAAAGCCGGTTTCACGCTGTTTGGTAAACGCGACGATTTCGCCCGCGAGATTGTGGAGAAATTCGATGTTCGCACACCGGGGATCGACAATGCGGCGCGTTCACTTTCGGGCGGGAACCTGCAAAAATTCGTGATTGGTCGCGAGGTGTTGCAAAAGCCGAACGTGTTGGTTGTGAACCAGCCTACATGGGGCGTTGATGCGGCAGCGGCGGCGGATATCCGGCAAGCGCTGCGCGATCTGGCCGCCGGAGGGGCGGCGATTCTGGTGATCAGCCAAGACCTCGACGAGCTGATGGAAATCTCCGACACCTTCGCTGTTCTGGCCGAGGGGCGCATGTCCAAACCTCGCCCTGCGGCGGGGATGAGCGTGGAACAAATTGGCCTGATGATGGGCGGTAATCTGGAGGAAAGCGCCAATGCTTAGGTTAGAGCCAAGACAACAACCCTCCAAAATCATGCGGTGGTTGACGCCGATTTTGGCGGTGGCAATCACGATGGTAATGGGCGGATTTCTGTTCGCCGCAATGGGCAAAGACCCGTTCGAGGCGATCAGGATCATCTTCCTTGACCCGTTCTTCCATGAAACCTTCGGGCCGTATTCGCGATCACAACTTCTGGTCAAAGCGGGCCCGCTGATCTTGATCGCAACCGGCCTTAGCATCGGTTTTCGCGCCGGTGTGTGGAACATCGGGGCCGAGGGGCAGTTTGTGATGGGCGCCATTGCCGGCGGGGCCGTTGGCCTTGCGCTTTACCCTGCGGACGGCATTTGGGTGCTGCCTTTGATGACGCTGGCAGGCGCGTTGGGGGGCATGGCTTGGGCGATGATCCCGGCGTTGCTGAAGATTAAATTCAACACCAACGAAATTCTGGTATCCTTGATGCTGGTGTATGTGGCTTATAACTTTTTGGCGGCCATGGTGACCGGACCGCTTAAAAACCCCGACGGATATGGCTTCCCTGAATCGCGCAGTTTTACGTCGGTGGACGCGACAAGTTTGCCGATGATCTATGAACCGCTGGGGATGCACGCGGGGGTTATGGTGGCATTAGCCCTCGTCATCGCGGCGTATGTTATGATGGAGCGTCACCTGCTGGGTTTCCAGATCCGCCTAACGGGTGAATCCCGCGCGCCGCGAAATTCGCAGGCGTTAATCCGGCGATAATCATTGCGGTCACGCTGGGCATTTCCGGCGCGCTGGCGGGCATGGCGGGGTTGTTCGAGGTCACAGGGCCTGCGGGCAAGCTGACCACGAATTTTCCGGTCGGTTATGGGTTCACGGCGATCATCGTGGCCTTCCTTGGCCGCCTTAATCCCATCGGCATCGTGCTGGCAGGGTTGCTGATGGCGCTGACTTATATAGGCGGAGAGCTGGCGCAATTGTCGCTGGGTATTCCGGCCGCTGCAATCAACGTGTTTCAGGGGATGATGTTGTTCTTCCTGCTGGCCGTGGATGTTTTTGTTAACTACCGCCTCGTGTGGAAAAAGGAGGTGAAGTGATGGATTTCTCGGCACTTAATCCCGTATCATTGATGGTCAGCCTGATCATCGCTGCAACCCCCATTCTACTGGCCGCCGTGGGCGAGCTGGTGGTGGAAAAATCCGGCGTCCTCAATCTGGGCGTCGAGGGCATGATGATTATCGGCGCGATTGCCGGTTTTGCGATTTCGGTGGAAACCTCGAACCCGTGGGTCGGCATGTTGGCAGCAATGGTCGCAGGCGCAGTTTTCGCATCGATTTTCGGATTTATGACGCAGTTCTTGCTGTCTAACCAAGTGGCGACCGGTTTGGCGTTAACCTTGTTCGGTCTGGGCATGGCGGCGTTGCTGGGGCAAAGCTATACGGGGATGAAACCGCCCAAGGTCCCGCGCCTCGATATTCCGGTGTTAAGCGATTTGCCTGTCGTCGGGCCGATCCTGTTTAGCCACGATCCGATGATCTATATGTCCATCGCGCTGGTGGCGGGGGTTTGGTATTTCCTGAACCGCTCACGCGCAGGGCTGGTTCTGCGCGCGGTCGGGGAAAACCACGAGGCCGCGCATTCCTTGGGCTATAACGTCGTGATGATCCGCATGGGCGCGATTGCGTTTGGTGGCGCTTGCGCGGGCCTTGGCGGGGCGTACCTGTCACTGGTGCGGGTTCCACAATGGACCGAGGGCATGACGGCGGGTGCCGGATGGATTGCGCTGGCGATTGTGGTGTTCGCCTCGTGGAAACCATGGCGACTGATTCTGGGTGCTTACCTGTTTGGCGGGGTCACAATCCTGCAATTGAACCTGCAAGCCCTCGGAATAGGTATTTCAGCGGCATATTTGTCGATGACACCGTACCTGATTACTATTATTGTGATGGTCATAATATCTGCGGATCGCAGGCGGGCCAGCATGAACGCACCGGCCTCGCTTGGCCGGATATTCCACGCCTCGCACTGAGGCAATAAGCACGGGTAACATCCCGTTAACGGAGGAAATTTTATGAAGTTTACTACAACAATAGCGGCAGCTGCTGCACTGGCCCTCGGGCTTGGTGGTTCTGCAATCGCGCAAACCAAGGCTGGATTTATCTACGTTGGCCCGCCAACCGATTTTGGCTGGTCTTATGAACACGATCAAGGCCGCCTCGCGGTTGAAGAAGCATTCGGGGATATGGTTGAAACGTCGTTTGTTGCAAGCGTACCTGAAGGTGCCGATGCGGAACGCGTGATGACACAGATGGCCCTTGGTGGCGTTGATATCATCTTCTCCACTTCTTTTGGCTACATGGACCCGACTTTGAACGTTGCGGCCAAGTTCCCGAATGTGAAGTTCGAGCACGCGACCGGTTATAAACGCGCCGACAACGTATCCACGTATTCCGCACGTTTCTACGAGGGCCGTCACGTTATTGGTCTGATCGCGGGTCGTATGACTGAAACCAACACGATTGGTTATATCGCCTCCTTCCCGATCCCCGAAGTTGTGCGCGGCATCAACGCGGCATATCTGGCGGCCAAGTCCGTTAACCCTGAGGTGAAGTTCAAGGTTATCTGGGTTTACACATGGTTTGATCCGGGCAAAGAAGCCGACGCTGCGAATGCGTTGATCGCGCAGGGCGCTGACGTCATCATGCAGCACACAGATTCGCCTGCTGCCATGACTATCGCCGAAGAAAAAGGCATCTTCGCCTTTGGTCAAGCATCCGACATGATGGCGTTCGGCCCAACAGCGCGCCTTTCGTCCATCATTGACAACTGGGGCCCGTATTATGTTGCGCGGGTTCAGGCTGTTATGGACGGCACATGGGAAAGCACAGATACATGGGACGGCATCGCATCAGGCATGGTTGAAATCGGCAAGTTCTCCGATCGTATCCCTGCTGACGTTCAAGCCGAAGCACAGGCTGCTGCCGACGCGATTGCGGCCGGTACGTTGCACCCGTTCACAGGCCCGATCAACAAGCAGGACGGTTCTGTATGGTTGGCCGCTGGTGAAACAGCAGACGACGGCACACTGGCCGGCATGAACTTCTACGTCGAAGGCGTAGAAGGTGATTTGCCAAACTAGGCTGATTGCTTTTAAGATTAAAAAAGGCCCGTCATTTGGCGGGCCTTTTTTGGTATTTGTACTATGTCAGTACAGCGGTCGCGTTCAATCTGGTGAACAGAGCCAAGAAACCTATTTGTTTTCAAGGAAATGGTAAGCCTCAATAATAGTCGCGGTCAGCCCATCAAAAAAGCCCGGCACACTGACATCTATAAGGCCTGCGGGTGCGTGCGCTTCATCGGCGATGATGTCTTCGGTTGGTTTCACAACAATAAGAGTGCTTGGGGCCTTGAGCAACTCCCGATAACTCGCGCCCTTTCCATGCTTCAGCACGTTGATCGCCAGATAATACTGGTGGACCCTATCGGCGAGGTCAGTTTGTCCAGCCGCCAACAGCAGTGATTTCAATTTGCGTGAGAACGGGCCTCGTCTAAAGTGGTGCTGCATCCGCGCTTCGAAAAGAGTGAATATATCAATCGCGGCCAATTCAAGCGCTACAGTCGCAGCGCGAAGTTCTTCTACTTGGGCTTCAGACCCGTTTTGCCCGTCCATAAGTATCAGAACTTCGGAAATGCGATCTTTGGATATCTTTGCATTGGCTCGCGCCGCCGCAACCAATTCAAGTACGCTCTGTGAAGTTGCCATCAGTCATTCTCCTTAAGGTACACCTCCCTTAAGCCATGCGGCTAGGAATGATAGTGGCCGCATGGATTAATTCGGTTCGGTTTGGTGCGGCCTTTTTTGTTACTCGGCCGGTTTTGCGGAGGTGCCCCAAATCCGTTTGGCTATCATGAACAGCAGTACCATCGCCGATATTTCTAATACGGACGCCGCAAGGAAGGGGGCGCCGGGCAGGTAGTAGGGTGCGTCGCTCGTCGTGAAGTACTTGAAGATGCTGGTCATCGTGATCGGGCTTAGGATCAACGCGATGCCGGTGACGGAGGCAAAAATCCCTTGCAGTTCGCCTTGTGCGTTGTCGTCCACAAGTCTGGACATGATGCCTTGCAGGGCAGGGCCTGCGACCGCGCCGAGCGTCATTAGGGGCATTAGGGCAAACAACATCCAGACCTCGCCAAGGAATGCCACGAGGATAAAGACGACAAAGTTCAGGCCCATGCCCCACATCGCGGTTCGCATCTCGCCCAGCTTCGGGATGATCGTGCGGATCAATCCGCCTTGGACCAGCGCCATGAAAAATCCGAAAGTGGCCAGTGATGCGCCAATCATTTTGGGGGAGAAGTCGAAGCGCTCGATAGTGTAATAGCTCCAGATTGACGGGTAGACTTGATGCGAAATTGTGAAGATCAGAAACACAACGACCAGGCTGGTCAGGTGCGGGATCTTGCGAATGGAGATGAGCGCGCCAAGCGGGTTTGCGCGGCCCCAGTCAAACGTGCGACGTTTGGATTTTGCGAGGGTCTCGGGCAAGATAAAGTAGCCAAGGGTTGCGTTTGCAAAGGCGACAACGGCGGCGGCCATGAAGGGAACGCGCGGCCCGATTTCACCGAGGAAACCCCCGATGGCTGGGCCGATGATGAAACCAGCGCCGAAAGCCGCACCGATCAAGCCGAAGTTTGCGGCTCGTTTTTCGGGGGCGGAAATGTCGGCGATATAGGCGGAGGCGGTTGAAAACGTGGCCCCTGTTATGCCCGCGATAACGCGACCTGCGAACAACCACCAGATCGTTCCGGCAAGGCTTAGAAGGATGTAATCAAAACCCATCGCAACCAGCGAGATCAGCAAGACCGGACGGCGGCCAAAACGGTCCGACAGGTTTCCCAGTGTCGGCCCCATGAAAAACTGCATTACGGCGTAAGTTGTCGCCAAAACCCCGCCCCAAAGCGCGGCAGAGCTGATAGAGCCGCCGGTTAGTTCGGCAATCAGGTTCGGCATCACAGGCAGGATCAGGCCAATTCCGATGGAATTGAGCATCATTGTGATGATGATAAAAATGAATGGAAGGCGTGCTTTCATCCCGTAGAACTCCCGATTATGAGGCTTGGGCCTCATTCCGGGCCGTTGCGCATTATTAAGGGCATTCCACGCTGCTCCACAAGCCCTTTACAAGGGGATGTGACCTTTATTCCACCGTCACCGATTTTGCCAAATTGCGCGGCTGGTCCACATCGGTGCCCTTTTCGACAGCGGTATGGTAGGCCAGCAATTGTGCGGGCACCGCGTATACAATCGGGGCGATGAACGGGTTCACTTTGGGCATGACAATCGTGCGCCAGACACCATCGGACGCTTTGGCCGCGCCTTCTTCGTCGGTGATTAGCAAAACCTTGCCGCCGCGTGCCATAACCTCTTCCATGTTGGAGACGGTTTTTTCGAACAATCCGCCGCTGGGGGCGAATACAATCACCGGAACCGTATCATCGACCAAGGCGATGGGGCCGTGTTTCAGTTCGCCGCTCGGGAAGCCTTCGGCGTGGATATAGCTGAGTTCTTTAAGTTTTAGCGCGCCCTCCAAGGCCAGCGGGAACAAGGGGCCGCGGCCAAGGAAAAGGATGTCCTGTGCTTTGGCCAAATCGCGGCTGGCGTTGTTCAACTCGGGGCTGGTTTTGATGGCTTCAGCGATCAGGCGGGGGGCGCTCATCAACGCATCGATCAGGCGTTTTTCTTCGGCGTGATCAATGGTTCCGTGTTGACGACCTGCCAGAATGGCGAGGCAGGCAAGGACGGTCAGCTGGCAGGTGAACGCTTTGGTCGAGGCGACCGAGATTTCGGGGCCCGCCATGATCGGCAAGCTGAAATCGGCCTCGCGACTGATGGAGCTTTCGGCGACATTCACCACCGCAATAATGCTGGCAGCCTTGCCCTGCACGTATCGAAGGGCTGCCAGAGTGTCGGCGGTTTCGCCAGACTGGCTGATGAACATCACGCATTCGCGGCCGTTCATGGGGGGGTCGCGGTAACGAAACTCGCTTGCTACATCGATTTCAACCGGGATGCGCGCGACTTGTTCGAACCAGTATTTAGCGACGCTACAGGCGTAATGAGCGGTGCCGCAGGCGACCAGAACAATGCGGTCGAACTTGCTGAAATCTATATCGGCTTCGGGCAGGTTGATGGCTGTGCGCTCGGGGTTCAGGTAATGCGACAGGGCGAAGGCGGTGACGGAGGGTTGCTCGTGAATTTCCTTGAGCATGAAGTGGCGGTGTTCCCCCTTATCGACCATGATCTGGTCAACGTTTACGATGCGGATCGCGCGGTCCGCCGGATTGCCTAGCGCGTCAAAAATATCAACGCCAGCGCGGGTCAGAACGGCCCAGTCGCCCTCTTCAAGGTAGGTAATCCGGTTGGTCATAGGGGCCAGCGCCATCGCATCGGAGCCGATGAACATCTCGCCGTCCCCATGTCCGATGGCCAATGGCGAGCCGCGACGGGCGGCGATCAGCAGGTCATCCTCGCCCTCAAACAAAAACGCGAGCGCAAAAGCCCCTGTGAGACGGGTAAGGGTGGCAGCTACTGCGTCTTGCGGGCTTTTGCCACCGGCGATGTAATTCGCGCAAAGCTGGGCGACGACTTCGGTGTCGGTCTCGGATCTGAAATTCACACCTTTGGCGGTCAGCTCGTCGCGCAGTTCGCGGAAGTTTTCGATGATGCCGTTATGCACTACAGCGACGGATCCCGCGACGTGCGGGTGGGCGTTCGCCTTGGTGGCCGCCCCGTGGGTTGCCCAGCGGGTATGGCCGATGCCGGATTTCCCGTTGATAGGGTCGGCGTTAATCACGTTAACCAGTTCGGAGAGCTTGCCAACCGCGCGGCGGCAGGTAAGTACGCCAGCATCCAGCGTGGCGATGCCGGCGCTGTCGTAACCGCGATATTCAAGCCGCTGAAGGGTTTCGATGATCCTGGGCGATGCCTCGGTTTTTCCAAGAACGCCAATAATTCCACACATGTTCTTCTCCTGCCAGAGCCTCTGTCGGGCTTTCCCACTGTTTATGCTGATGCGGGGGCGTGGTTTCAATACCAATCTTCCGGTTGAAACAGCATTGACACAAAGTGTGACAAGCGAGTTGTCGGGCACTAAACCACTGAACCGATTTAGTGGAATGGAATTCCGCATCCAATCCCGTGTATTTAGCCACAAAAAAGGGCCGCGAGAATATCGCAGCCCTTTGAGCTTTCAGTTTTGGGTTAAGCGGCTTTGGCATCCACCCCGAAGCGGCCGTAGAAGCTCTCGCCTTTTTCGGCCATCTCGACCAGCAGGGCGGGGGCTTTGAACCGCTCACCGCAGGTTTCGGCAAGGCGATCACAAATCTCGACAGCCTTAGTCGCACCCAGAATATCCAGCCAGCTGAACGGCCCACCGGACCACGGCATGAAGCCCCAACCAAGGATCGCGCCAACGTCGCCTTCGCGGATGTCTTCCAGCACACCTTCTTCAAGGGCGCGCACGGCTTCCAGTGTTTGCACCATCGCTAGGCGGTGTTTCACGTCGGTGAAATCGGGTTGATCATCCGCATGCGGCCAATTTTCCTCAAGACCTTCCCAAAGGCCCGTCCGCTTGCCCTTTTCGTTGTAGTTATAGAAACCGGACAGGGATTTGCGGCCCAGACGCCCCTCGTCGAACAGCTTGAACAGAACCTCGTCGCCGCTGCTATTGTATGCATCGCCCATGGCGGCCTTGGTGGCTTTGGCAATCTTGACGCCCAGATCAATCGAGGTCTCGTCGTTCAGCTGCAACGGTCCCAGCGGGAACCCGAGCTGTCTGGCCGCACTCTCGATCACCGAAGGGATAACGCCCTCGCGCACCATGGTCAGGCCCTCGTTGATGTAGGGAATGATGCACCGGTTAGCATAAAAGAACCGCGCATCGTTAACCACGATTGGGGTTTTGCGGATTTGCCGCACGAAATCGAGCGACTTGGCAACCGCCTTATCCCCCGTCTTCGCCCCCTTGATGATTTCCACCAGAGCCATGCGATCCACAGGGCTGAAGAAGTGGATGCCGATGAAATTCTCGGCATTCCGGCTGGCCTTCGCCAGTTCGGAAATCGGCAGGGTGGAGGTGTTGGTGGCGAAAATCGCGTCTGAATCCAGCTGCGCCTCGGCCAGTTTGGTGACCTCGGCCTTGATGCCAACATCCTCGAACACGGCCTCAACGATCAAATCGCAGCCTTTCAGGTCTTCGTATTTGGTGGTGGCGAGCACACGGCCAAGAACGGTAGCCGCCGCTTCCGGCGTGGTTTTCTTACGCTTGATCCCTCCAGCCAGTATACCCTCCACATGGGCTTTACCTTTGTCGGCGGCGGTTTGTTCGCGGTCGAGAAGGACCACCTCAATTCCGGCCATCGCTGACACATACGCCACCCCCGCGCCCATCATGCCTGCGCCCAGAATGCCAACCTTTTTCACCGATTGGTCTTCGACGTCAGGCCGCACGGCGCCTTTTTCAAGCGCGTTTTTGCTGATGAATAACGAGCGGATCATGGCACTGGAACTTGGGTTCATCAGAACCGATGTGAACCATCGCGCCTCGATCCTCAAAGCCGTATCAAAGGGCACCAAAGCCCCTTCATAGATCGCCGATAGCATCGCTTTGGCCGCAGGATAAACCCCTTGGGTCTTGCCATGCACCATCGCGGATGCCCCGACGAACATCATATAGCCAGCCGGATGATAGGGCGCACCGCCGGGGAATTTATAGCCCTTGGTATCCCACGGCTTCACAATATCGGCGTCCGTTGCGTTCAGAACCCATTCCTTGGCGCGCGAGAGCAGCTCGTCCGCCGGAACAACCTCGTCGATCACGCCCGCCGCTTTGGATTTCGCAGGCGGCAGCATTTTGCCCTCAAACAACAGCGGCGAGGCGGCCATAAGCCCAAGCATACGGATCAGCCGCGTTGTACCACCAGCACCGGGGAAAATCCCGATCAGAATTTCCGGCAGACCAATCTTGGCCTTTGGGTTGTCCGCCACAAACCGGCGATGGCAGGCCAGACCGATTTCCGTGCCGATACCCGCCGCCGTGCCGGGGCTGGCCCAAGCAACAGGTTTGCCGCCTTTGTTTGTCTTGGCGTCCATGCCTGCGCGCTCCAGCTTACGCAAAATCCGGTGGCCTTCCATGGTGAAGTTGAACAGCCCCTCGGCCGGGTTTTCACCAGCTTCGGCGCGGATTTTGCCAAGCACGTTCAGGTCCATGCCGCCCGCGAAATCGCGTTTGGCCGAAGTTATGATGATGCCTTTCACGGAATCATCCGCCAAAGCGTCATCCACCATGCTGTCGAATAAGGCGAACCCGTCGCGGGACATTACGTTCATGGATTTGTCCGGCACATCCCACGTGATCGTGGCCACACCGTCGGAATCCACTGCGTATTTGAAATCTTTAGTCATGATTATTCCCTCACACGCGTTCAATAATAGTTGCCGCACCCATGCCGGATGCAACACACAAGGTAGCCAGCGCGGTGCCTTTGCCAGAGCGCTCCAGCTCGTCCAGCGCCGTTCCGATGATCATCGCGCCAGTTGCGCCCAGCGGGTGGCCCATGGCGATCGCGCCGCCGTTGACGTTGATGTCGTCGTGGCTGACGTTGAAGGCTTGCATGAAACGCAGAACGACGGCGGCGAAGGCCTCGTTCACCTCGAACAGGTCGATGTCGCTGATGTTCATACCTGCCTCGCGCAGGATTTTTTCGGTGACAGGAACGGGCCCGGTCAGGTTGATCGTCGGGTCCGTACCAATCTTGGCCGTCGCGCGGATAAGGGCGCGGGGTTTAAGCCCGTGCGCCTCGCCGAACTCTTTGGAACCAACGAGGATCGCCGCCGCACCATCCACAATACCCGACGAATTCCCCGCGTGATGCACGTGGTTAATCTTCTCTAGATGTGGGTATTTCAACATGGCAACAGCGTCAAACCCGGGCATAATCTCGCCCATTTCCTTGAATGCAGGACGAAGCGCGCCGAGCGACTGCATATCCGTCTTCGGGCGCATGTATTCGTCTTTATCCAGAATGGTCAGGCCGTTCCGGTCTTTGATGGTGATAACCGACTTGTCGAACCGCCCCTCGTCCCAAGCCATAGCCGCGCGTTTCTGGGATTCAACGGCATAGGCATCCACATCGTCACGGCTGAAACCATATTCGGTGGCGATAATATCGGCCGAGATACCTTGCGGCACGAAATAGGTTTTCATCGCCAACTCGGGATCCACGGCAATCGCGGCCCCGTCGGCGCCCATGACCACACGACCCATCATCTCGACCCCACCGGCAACATAGGCAGTACCGGCCCCGCCGCGCACTTGATTGGCGGCAAGGTTGGTGGCCTCCATCGCCGAGGCGCAGAAACGGTTGATCGACAGGCCCGGCACGCTTTCGGCGTAATCCGACAGCAGAACGGCGGAGCGGGCAAGGCATCCGCCTTGCTCCATCACTTGGGTCACGTTGCCCCAGATCACGTCTTCCAACGCTTCGGTTTTGAGATTGTTACGGGTTGCCAGTTCGTTCAAAATATTGGCGGAAAGCCGCACGGAAGTCACCTCGTGCAGCGAGCCATCTTTACGCCCCTTGCCACGCGGGCTGCGGATCGCGTCATAAATATAAGCTTCGGTCATGTTGTGTCCTTTAATTTCAGGCGCGGTCCGCAGGGGAGCCGGGCATCAGGTCATAGGGGTGCTTCCAGCCGGGCTGATCGGCGATGCGATCAAGCCAGGCGTCAATGTTAGGGTAATCTTTGCGCTCAAACCCGAAAGGCTCGGGGTAATACAGGTAGCCACAACACGAAATATCGGCGTTGGTGATTTCGTCGCCAACCAGCCAATCACGGCCTTCAAGCGCGGTGTTCAGGGTCGCATAAACGCCCTTGAGGCGGCCTTGCATAAAGGCAATCACCTCTGCAGGGCGTTTGTCTTCGGGCAGGAAATTCATCAGGAAACGGGTCATACCTGCTTGCGAGGACAGCTTGTGGTTGTCCCAGAAAACCCAGCGCAAAATCTCGCGGCGTTCGTCAGAAGTCTTGCCGCCAAACCGCCCTGTCAATTCGGCTATGTAATCCTGAATGGCACCGGATTGCGAAAGCGTTATATCACCGTTCACCAACAATGGAACTTCGCCCATCGGGTTTATGGCCAGATATTCCGGCGAACGCGCCTCGCCCTTGAAAAAATCAACGAAAACCGGTTCCCAGCCGACGCCTGCCAATTCGAGAGTCAGGGCAGCTTTATAGGAATTTCCGCTTTCGCCAAAACAATACAGTTTCATGATAGTTCCTTTTGGTAAGCATTCGAATTGAGTATTTTTGAAAAAGAGAAGCCGGTTTGTACACTCTTTATTAACCATGTTACGCGTAGATTGGGCTTGCGGTACAGGCTGGAGAGCCGATGGCCGTAAAGAGAGAAGCCGCCCTTGTGCTGATAACCTCGGTGCAGGGGCGCATTTTCTTTCTTTGAGAAATACTCCCGCCGGAGGCGTTCAGGTATTTCCACAATCGCTATCATTTGAAACCCCTCGCGATCAAC
Source organism: uncultured Paracoccaceae bacterium (assembly GCA_937132145.1). Taxonomy (GTDB): domain Bacteria; phylum Pseudomonadota; class Alphaproteobacteria; order Rhodobacterales; family Rhodobacteraceae; genus NORP23. The sequence goes on from CAKZNY010000174.1 coordinate 17,338, forward strand.
TCTTTCATGATTTCGTTTGTGCCGCCGTAGATCCGTTGCACACGGGCGTCGGTCCACATTTCGGCGATGGGGTATTCCGTCATGAAGCCATATCCACCGTGAAGTTGCAGGCACTCGTCCAGCACTTGGCATTGGATGTCCGACAGCCAGTATTTGTTCATGGCCGCCGTTTCCACCGTCAATTCGCCGCGCAGATGTTGCGTGATGCAGCTGTCGAGAAACGCGCGCGCGACCACCGTGTTGGTTTTGGCCTCTGCCAATTTGAAGCGGGTGTTCTGGAATTGCGTAAGCGGCCCGCCAAAAGCCTCGCGGGTTTTGCAGTATTCAATTGTCAGGGCCACGCCGCCCTCCATCGCGCCAACCGCGCCGCAGCCGATGATCAGACGTTCTTGGGGGAGTTGCTTCATCATTTGATAAAACCCCTGACCCTCTTCGGTGCCCAGCAGGTTTTCCGGCGGGATTTCGACGTTGTCGAAGAATAACTCGGATGTATCGGCGGCTTTCAGGCCGATTTTATCCAGATTTCGCCCGCGCGTGAAACCCTCGGCTCCTTCAGTTTCCAGCATGATCAGCGACACGCCTTTGGCCTTCTCGCTCGGGTCGGTTTTACAAGCCACCAAGATCAGATTCGCGTGCTGGCCGTTGGTGATGAAGGTTTTGGAGCCGGTCATTTTATAGACATTGCCGTCCAGAATTGCGCGCGTTTTGATGTTTTGCATGTCTGATCCGGCGGAGGGTTCGGTCATTGCCAGTGCCGCCACCATCTCGCCTGTTGCCATCTTTGGCAGCCAGCGTTGTTTTTGATCCTCGGTGCCGTATTCCAGAATGTAATGCGCAACGATACCGGAATGAATGCCGTTGCCCCAGCTTGCCAGATTGGCGCGGCCCGCTTCCATGTAAATCACCGCTTCGTGGCCAAAATCGCCGCCGGCACCACCGTATTCTTCGGGGATGGAGGCGCATAGCAAGCCCAGCTCGCCTGCCTCTTGCCACGTTTCACGATCCATTTCGCCCTGATTGCGCCATTTCTCGAATTTCGGCGCCCATTTCTCCGTAATAAACTGATGGGTCATTTCTTCGAGCATCCTGTGCTCGTCCGTCATCCATTCGGATTTAAGGTTGCTAAATGTCATCAGCGGTGGCCTCCCCAGGCTTAGAAGTTCTCGGCGGCCAGTCCCATTACCGGGTCGGCGCCTGTTGTGATCCGCGCCAATCGCAGCGCGGTTTCCGGTAGTGATCTAGCCATATAGTAGCGCCCCGTGGCAAGTTTGGTTTCATAGAACGCCACGTCACTCGCGCCCGCAGTCAGGGCATCTTGTGCCGCTTTGGCCATACGTGCCCACATCAGGCCCAGCACGACGTGCCCGAACAGGTGCATGAAATCGCTGGAACCAGACAGCGCGGCATTAGGGTTTTTCGGGGCCTCGGCCATGAAATACATCGCCGCTGCCTGCATGTCTTTTGATGCAGCTTTTAGCGGGTCAAGGAAGTCGGATTTTAACGCCTCGTCGTCAGAGTTT
>CAKZNY010000175.1 GCA_937132145.1 uncultured Paracoccaceae bacterium
AAGGCTTCAGCGCCCAAAGTATCACCCTCTTCAATCGCGGCGACCAGACCAACACAGGCTTCGCCGATCACCTCCACATCACGGGCACGGAACTTCAGCTCGCGTTCAAACGCGCCGCTAGAAACCGTCGCGGGTGTCGCAAACAGCGCCACATTTTTCAACCCTGTATGGGTAGGGGGCGAGTTATCCCCCCAATCCCGACGCGTCAGCTCCTCTATCATCGGGACGAAAACGCCGAGCACGCGCTTATCTGGCACCAACCAATTCACCTGCAAATCATGCAACGCCACAGCGGAGGCCGAATTGCAGGCAAGGATCACCAAATCACATCCGGCATCAAACAAACGCGTGATACCCGCAATGGTAAGATCGTAGATTTCAGCATCGGTTTTAGAGCCATAAGGCGTGTTGGCATTATCGCCGTAATACACAAACGCTTGCTCGGGCAGCTTTTTCATCGCAGCCTTAAGAACCGTCAGCCCGCCAAGACCGCTATCAAATACACCGATTGCCATTGTAGGGATTCCTAGAAATCAAAACCGTATTCGTCGTGATTAATCTTGTTTGACGAAAGATTGTAGGTCGAAGTGCGCAGGAAATCCATCATCGCGCGCGGGTCCTTGATATACGCATCCAGCGCGTCTTGGTTCAGCGGATCACCAATCGCGACCCGAACCGGTGCATTCAGCCGTTTTTTGAATTCGTTAATCAACAGCGCGGTGCGTAACGTTTTGTTAACCCGTCCAAACATATGGAAGCGGCGCGAGTTGTAGCCGTCAAAGAAAATCGGCACCACTGTCGCCCCCGATTTGGCAATCATCTTGGCCGAAAACGTCCGCCATTTAGGGTCCATTGGCCGCCCGAAAAGCTTGCGAGGCGAAGAAACCGAGCCACCAGGGAAAATACCGACAGCACCGCCTTTTCCAAGATAATCCAACGCATCTTTGCGCGTGTTCAGATTCAAGGTCATTGCCTCGCGCGTGTCATCGAAACTGATCGGCAAAATAACTTCGCCGAGGTCCGCCGCTTTAGCAAACACCCGATGCGCCAGAATTTTGAAATCGTCGCGGGTTCTCGATAAAATTTGCCCCAACATCAACCCGTCAAGAATTCCATAAGGATGGTTCGAAAGTAACACAACCGGACCAGTCCTCGGGATATTGTCGAGCGAGCCAGAAATGATATCTAGCTCAAGCCCACATAAATCCGGAACGACATTCCAAAACACACTTCCCTGCAACATCGCTTTATCATAGCCGCGAACCTGACGCATGACACGTATCCTGCCCGTTGCATTTTCCACGCCGCGAATAAATATCCGACCACGCAGCGTTTTAGCCGTAGTTGAATAACTTATTTCCCGTGCCGCAGATTTTCGAGCGCGCATCTATTTCCTCGCCGGTTTTCAAGTGTGTCGTATAGATTAAGTAAGGTAGGACGTGCCAAAAATCCAGACCTAAGACGTTTCCACCCTAAGTTAAAGCGCCACACCCACTTTAGACAGATTTATACCGTTAACGCGCCCCTTAAGCATTGAAACTGAACAGTTTTGGGTAAACCTACCGGCCAATCCCGAAGATTCGGCCTTGCTCAACAGCGTCTTTTGTTGCTGCTAAACCAAGCCAGTCTCTTACAACTTCGGCAATACGGTTCGAAATTCGAACTTTCATCGTTTGACCTTCGGCATCGGACTTAACGGCCTTCCAACCCCCAAACGCGAATTCATCTGCTTCGATAACGGTTGGCCCAGCCAGAACTTCGCCAGTACGTTGGTCCACCACCTCGATCAAGAACTTAACCTTATGAATCCCCCCACAAGTGCGCGCGCCCTTGGCGTTAACGAGTGGAAATGTATTAGCGTCGCCTTAATAACCACCGGTCTATGATAGTTTTCCGGTATCAGGGTTTCTGCGGCCACCTCAAGCGCATCATGCAATATAACGCCAACTTGCTGCAAGCGATCCCCTTGAGGATCACCGTGCCAAATCACATCAACATCAGGCCGATAAATATTAACCTCAGTGGTCGTCAAGGTGTCAGGAACGGTCACCTGAACGTCATGCACATGCCAGTTCGTACTGACATCTGTATCAACCTCATCAGTAAAAAGAGTATTACGCGATGAACACGACGCCAACACTCCGAACGCTGCGAACACAAACACAATTTTTGTAACCTTCATAATCTTCCTCATTAATTGCACTACATTTAACCAGTAAACATTTCCATTTCATCAATTTCGTTAGTGGTTACCAACGCATTACGACCTTTATAAGGTTCAAATTTTGTTTAACAAACAAAAAGGGCACCCAAAGGCGCCCTTTTCCAAAATACACTTCGAAGATTAGCGCTTCGCTAATCCAACCGACCAAAAGCACCTATAATATCAATGACTTACAATGTGTCGTAAGAATCTACTAGATCGCTGATATATTTTTTTATTATAATAACAATAACTTAACTGACTTTCTGCTACAGCAAGCTTTCCTGTTGTTAGTTCACA
>CAKZNY010000176.1 GCA_937132145.1 uncultured Paracoccaceae bacterium
GAGCGCTCCCGCCCTTCGGTTGGGCCGGGCCTCGCTTCGCTCGGCGGGTGCGCTAATTACGGGTTGATGACTTCACACGCGGAATTTCGTGACGTCAGGCGCGAACACGCCTTGCGGGCATCTGTTTCGCTTAGCCCCACAAATCGGGCGCGGTACATGGTAACACCCTGCACCAGCGTCACTTCGACTTTTCGGTCAGCCCCTTGCAATGCATCAAGGTCCATCAACGCGGTTTTCAACAGCAATTTTTCGGTGTTGGTCCGGTTGGAATAATTCCCCAACTCGATCGACCAGTCGCCAAATTCCTGAACAGGTGTCAGGCTGATCGTTGGTAGCGGCGCAATGCTGGCAACTTTTACAGGTACTCTGAAATTCGCGGGCCGGCGCACAGGCACGGACGGGTTGTCACGCGCAACACTCAATGAAGCTATAATCGCGGCGAGGTCTGAATCGCTGGTCTCCCCCACCAAGGTGGTCACCAGATTATCAATGTTACGCGCCATCAAGACGGCACTGGGCGAGACAACCGCACCACCACGCCTTACCGGCCGATCTGTTCGAGGCACCAGCCCTGTCAGCCGTATAACGGGCCCACCGGGTCGTGAAAGGTTCAGGGCTGGTGGCCGGATCGTCGCCACATGTGTTGGGGCGCGATTGAACCCCATATCCAGCAGCTTGGCGACTTGCCCGTTACGCTGCGCAGTCGAGGTGCCACCAAACATCGCTGCAATGATACGTTCTTCGCCGCGCTGTGCTGACGCAACCAGATTGAAACCGGCCGCGTTGGTGTACCCTGTCTTGATTCCGTCCGCACCACGATACGCCGCAAGGAAGCGGCGGTTGGTGTTGTAAACGGTTTTCACCGACGTATCGGTCTTAACCCGGCTGAACAAATTGTAGTAATCTGGAAAATCATAAAACAACCGCCGCCCCAAGGTCGCCATATCACGCGCCGTCGACAAATGCCCCTTAGCCGTTAGTCCATGTGCATTCTTGAACGTCGTCTTTGACATCCCCATCGCCCGCGCCATGGTGGTCATGTAGCGCGCAAACTCTGCCTCGGAACCCGAGACTGCCTCGCCCAAAGCTGTCGCCGCATCATTGGCAGATTTCACTGCTGCGGCGCGGATCAGATAGCGCAGCGCAATTCGTTGCCCTGCCTTCAAACCCAGTTTCGAGGGGGGTTCGCGCGACGCATTGCGCGAAATCGTAATCATCTGGTCAAGGCTCATCCGCCCTGCTTCAATCTCGTAAAACCCCACGTAAAGCGTCATCATTTTGGTCAGAGACGCCGGATGCAGGCGGGTGTCGGCATTGCGCGAATGCAAAACCTCGCCAGTTCGCGCATCCATAACCAGCGCCGCATAGGGCGCCGCGCCAGCTATACTGGCCCACAAAACAAGGGAGCACACGAGCGCAAGCCCATGTAAAATCTTATTAAACATCGAAAAACTGCCGATCGATATATTTACTGCCTCACGACCCGTTTGCCGGTGTCGTATTTATTTTCAAGCACCCTAACATGCGTTTGCCTCACAAGAAAACACATATTTTTCAATTACTCGCAAGGTGTTGCCAAAGTGAATCAGTTTGCCTCGCCCTCCATTTATGTTGCGACGCACAGCGCTCCCTTAACGCAGTGCAGCATAATTCCTATATGCAGGGTAGAAATTCACCGACTTTAAGCCGAAGACATTATTGGAGAATATTATGACTGCTAAAGCATCCACTGCCAAAAAAGCTGCAACAGCAACTCCGCCTAAAGGCATCGAAGACGTTAATGCGTTCGGCCAGTTGAACGTAGACGCCCTCACAAAAGCGTCCGAGTTGGCGACAAAAGCTATTGAAGGCATCAACGAAGAAATCACCGCACCAATCGGCGAGCGTTTTGAGACTGCGAGCAAAACAATGAAGTCTTACACTGCCTAATTCAGGCCTTGCGACTTTGTGTATGGATTTAGGGGGCGTTCCCCCCTTTTCTATTTGCGCTGGTAGCTTATATACTCAGCCAAGCTAAAGACCGCAGGAATGAAGATGAGCCACACACCTATTGCACCGATCATGGCATCCGATGATGACTTTGACACCGGCACTTTAACGAAGGTTAAGCCCAAGACGGCCAAGCCTCCGCTATATAAAGTGCTGTTGTTGAACGACGACTATACTCCGATGGAGTTCGTCGTGCATATTCTGGAACGCTTCTTTGGCCTGAATTCAACGGCGGCCGAAGGGATCATGTTGACGGTTCATACCAAAGGTCTGGCTGTAGTTGGCGTTTATGCCCACGAGATTGCCGAGACCAAGGTCACGCAAGTGATGGATTATGCCCAGCGCAACCAGCATCCGCTGCAATGTACGATGGAAAAAGAATGAACCACTCTATTTCGGAGGCCCCGCATGGCTGACCCAGCCCGTATCCTGCTGCCGTTTCGCGACGAACTTGTAACCATACCCGAAGGTGGCGAGGTGCTTTACATTCGCCCGCCAGCTTTCCTGCCGCCCGGTTTTGCGGATTTTTCGCATATCGTTTGCGAGCAGGGCTTCAAGCCGTTTTCAGACAGCCTGACGCAGGATAATCTGACAGTTGTTCCCCGAGCATCTGGCACGTTCCCGATGGTCCTGTTGGCCTTAACGCGTAGTCGCGCCGAAAACATGGCCAACTTCGCCCGTGCCTGCCGGATGGTTTCAACAGGTGGTCAGGTTGTGGTTAGCGGCGACAAAACCGACGGCATCGACAGTATGCTAAAGGCCGTGAAGAAAGTTTACGACGTCGATGGCGTTCTATCCAAATCCCACGGCAAGGTCTTTTGGTTAACCCCGAACACCCCGGCGCCCGAGGCATGGGAAGCCGCCGTTCAGCCGAAACAAAATGCCTTTGGCTATGTAACTGCGCCCGGCATGTTCAGCCCCGAGAAAATCGACGTCGGCTCAAAAATGCTGACGGCCTATTTCGATAAATCCATCAAAGGCGCTGTTGCCGACATTGGCTCGGGCTGGGGGTATCTGGCTAAAAATGTGCTGGAAAAGTGCGAGCGCTTAACTTCTCTCGATCTGTTCGAGGCAGAATATGCCGCACTGGAGGCCTCTAAGGCTAACATCACGGACGAGCGCGCCGCGTTCCACTGGGCGGATGTCACCACATTGGAAAAACCGGTCGAGCCGTATCACACCGTGATTTGCAACCCGCCATTCCACCAAGGCCGCACTGCCGAGCCTGCCATTGGCATCGGTTTTATCGCCGCCGCCGCGCGTATCATGAAGCCGTCGGGGCAGTTCCTGATGGTTGCCAACCGCCAGTTGCCTTATGAAGCGGCGATGGATACGTACTTCAAAAACTGGGAAATTCTCGAGCAGGATCGCGCCTTCAAAATCATCCGCGCGCGCCGCCCGTTAAAGCGGCAAGCGTAACGAGTACGTTTTATCTCGAAATTTCACGACAACTCCCCTAGTCTGCGCTTCTTACAGCAGGGAATCACGAGGTATAAATGGACTCCTCAGTATCTGGTAAAACCGTCATCGTTACGGGTGCTGCCAACGGCATCGGTCTGGCAATTGCGCGTCGGTTTGTGGAACTGGATGCAAACGTGGTGTTGGCTGACAGGGACGAAAAACGCCTAACAGCCGAGGTTGACGCGTTGCAGAACGGTGCAGGCAAGGCGATGGCGTACCACGGAAACCTGCAAGAAAAGCTGACCATCAATAATCTGATGGCAGCCACAATCGACGCTTATGACAGCATCGATATTCTGGTGAACGCCAGCCGCCAAATCCTGCCGTCAGACCCGTTGATGGACAAAGACGATGTGTTCGAACAACTGATGCACCAGAATGTAACCGTCAATTTGCGGTTGGCACAGGCGGTGGCGAAACGGATGATTGCCCAATCAAAGGACCGCAAAAAAGACGAAATCATCGGATCGATTGTTAACCTGTCATCCATCGCGGCAACCCGCACACAACCGGAATTGATGGCCTATTCGGTTTCCATGGCGGCGCTGGATCAACTGACCCGCTCCTTGGCTGTAGCATTCGCCGGTCACGGCATTCGCGTCAACGGCATCGCCATGGGCAGCCTGATGAGCGCCAGTTTGCGCGAATCGTTAAAGACCAACCCCACGCTGCACGACATTATCGAAGCCGTCACCCCGCTTGGCTACATCGGCGAAGCAGACGAGGCGGCCGACGCAGCCGTGTTCCTTGCATCTAACAAAGCAAACTTCATCACAGGTCAGATTTTGGCAGTGGATGGTGGGCGCAGTCTGGTCGACACGGTCACAATTCCCGCGCACTAAGCTGACGGGGGCCCCGACGTTCCGCCGGGGCGCTCGTGCTTATTCTTTTTTGTCAGCATCCTTATCGGGCGTTTTGAACAGGCTGTCAGCATCCAGCTTTGGTTCGTCATCCGGCGTAGTGTTCAGGGTGAAATTCCCAAGACCGGCCATGCTGGCAGGCACACGAGGCTCGTCCGGCATATGCAAAGATTGCTCGGTCGAGACCAGCTTCATGCGCTCCTCGTCGGACATCACCTCGTCGCCACCCATTTTCTTAACGGCTTTGGCCACGGCTGTATCCAGCTCTATCTGCTTGCACATGCCAAGTGCCACAGGGTCAACTGTATTGATATTGCTGATATTCCAATGCGTGCGATCACGGATTGCCATAATCGTCGGTTTGGTTGTGCCAACCAGTTTGCTGATCTGACCGTCCGTCAATTCAGGGTGGAACTTCACCAACCATGCAATCGCGGAAGGACGATCCTGACGTTTGGACAGCGGCGTATAGCGCGGGCCTTTGCGTTTCAGCTCGCCCTCGGCGGCCGGGTTATACATCAGCTCCAGCTTGGCTTTCGGATCAGCCTCGCACCGTTTAATTTCGTCAGTCGTCAGCTGTGTGTTCGTAATCGGGTCAAGACCCTTAACGCCCACAGCGACTTCGCCGTCCGCAATGCCGTTCACTTCAAGCTCGTGCAGGCCGCAAAATTCGGCAATCTGCGTGAACGCCAGTGTTGTATTATCTACCAGCCAAACAGCTGTTGCCTTGGCCATCAATGGAAGCGCCATATTAGTCTCCTTAAAACAAACTAGTGCCCTTGCCGAAAACTTGGCTGCGCGACGCGCTATTTAGGTTTTCGTGGGGAATTCTGAAGTGTATATAAGCCAGATGATCAGAATATTAAAGACCTTTTGTTTGCCTCTTATTTTCCCCACCCCTGCCCATGCAGACGGCGCGCGATCTGGCGATTTCGACGACAGCATCATGTCCATTAGCTGGACGCCAAGCTGGTGCGCGTTGGACGTTGCCCCGTCGTCTGGGCAACCCAAAGCCATGGCCCGATACACTAAAGCGCCATTATTCAGGAATAAAAATTGACCCGCGCCACACAAACTCCGCCGGAACCCGGCCTACGCATGGCTGAGCTTGATGGCATTCGGGCCTTGGCCATCCTGTTGGTGGTTAGTTTTCACAGTTGGTACTTCCTGCAATTCCTAATGCCCACAACCGAGGCGTTTCTGGCTTTCTCCGACTCCCTTCCATGGTTATTGGGTTTTATCCGTCGCGGGGACCTTGGCGTCGATATCTTCTTCGTGCTTTCTGGCTACCTGCTCTCGTCCCAACTGTTCAAAAAGCGCATGAAATCCGGGCACATAAACGTCAAACGTTTCTATGCTCACCGCTTTTTCCGTATTTACCCTCTCTATTTTATCGCCCTGTTGTTGGCCTTTATAGACGGCGGAATTACGTGGAAAATACTGGGCAATCTGCTGGCGTATAACATCTGGACGGATGCCGCGAATATCATCATCCCGTGGACATGGTCGTTGTCGGTAGAGCTGCAATTTTACGCCCTCGTCCCGCTTCTAATCCTGTTGGTTCGCGGCGGAAAAACGCTCGCCATGCTTTCCACAGCATGCGCCTTACTAACCGTCGGGTGGAGCTATTGGATTTTAACCGCACATCCACAACTGGCGAGCCAGTCATTAATTGACCTGAAATTAGCTGGAAAAGACGACGATATCGCGCTATTTTACAAGTATCTCTATGTCGCCATGCCTGTCCGCCTAAGCCAGTTCACCTTCGGTATGGCGGGCGCATGGGTGGTTTTGCACTACGCGACATCGTTGTCGAAAATCGGCGGCGTGACAAAAATCATGCTGGTGATACTCATCCTGCTCGGCGCTGGACTGCCATTGGTTCACAATCCCTTCACGAACCTTACTGATACATATCGACCAATCGTTTACTTCGAACTTCTGTTTGGCCGTGTAACTTTTGCCGCCGCCATCGCCCTGATGATCGTACTGTTGCACGCAAACACGTTACCCCGACTGAAAAACTTCCTGTCACTGCGCTTTCTGGAACCCATCGCGCGTTTCAGCTTTTCGATGTATCTGTTCCACCCGATTTTCATTTACCTTGGCATCGTCGCCTTCATCGGCACAGACAAAACCGAGACCATTTCGGTTCTCCAATATGCTGGCGTAGTTTCCGTGGCCATCCTTGGCTCGATGCTGTTCGGGTTCATAACTTGGCATGTGATCGAGCGCCCCGCCATCCGGTTCGCCCGCAAGAAATTCGGCTAACGGGTTTACGAAACCTCTAGAACGATTTTCCCGATATGCCCTGAACTCTCGATCCGGCGATGCGCGTCGGCGGCCTGCTCCAGCGGGAATGTGGAATCCATCACCGGCGCAATCCGCCCTGCCTCGATCATCGGCCACACGATTTCGCGCAAGGCTTCCGCGATCATCGCCTTATCCTGAATAGAGCGGGGTCGCAGCGTAGACCCCGTCACCGTGATTCGTTTCATCATGATCTGGGCAAAGTTAATTTCGGCCTTGGCGCCGCCCAGAAAGGCTATCATCGCCAAGCGTCCGTCTATCGCGAGCGCGCGGATATTGCGTGCAATATACGCGCCCCCGACCATGTCCAGAATCAGATCAACACCGCGCCCGTTCGTGGCAGCTTGTACCACTTCAACATAATCTTCCTCGTTGTAGTTGATCGCCAGTTCCGCGCCCAGTTCCAGACATTTAGCACATTTTTCAGCCGAACCTGCCGTCGCGAATACGCGCGCGCCCATGGCCCTCGCCAGTTGAATCGCGGTGGTGCCGATGCCGGATGTGCCGCCGTGTACCAAGAACACCTCGCCCGCCTTTAAACCGCCGCGCTCAAACACGTTGGTCCAGACGGTAAAGAAGGTTTCCGGCAAGGCCGCAGCTTCGATCATCGACAATCCCGCCGGAACGGGCAGCGCGTGATCTTGATGAGTGGTCACATATTCGGCGTATCCACCCCCCGGAAGCAACGCACAAACCTTGTCGCCAACACCCCAACGGCTGACACCCGCACCAACGGCGACGACCTCGCCCGCGCATTCCAGTCCGGGCAGGTCGGATGCATCGGGTGGCGGGGCATAGGCTCCGGCCCGTTGCAATGCATCCGGCCGGTTAACGCCTGCCGCAACAACTTTGATCAAAATATCTTCGGTACTTGGGGCAGGAACAGGTCGCGTTACGGGCAACAACACTTCCGGCCCGCCGGGTTCACTGATTTCAATCGCGCGCATAGTAGTGGGTAAAGTCATAACGCTTCCTTAACTTGAATGGGCATAGTCCCAATAAAGCGAGCGTGCCCGCATACCAATCTGGGTTGAGGGCATTTGCTTA
>CAKZNY010000177.1 GCA_937132145.1 uncultured Paracoccaceae bacterium
GTAGCGGACAGTGGCGCGGTAACCCGTGTTTGTGCGCAGATCGCGCAGGACCACGGCCCGCTATGGGGGCTGGTCAATAACGCTGGCATCTGGTTGGAGGGGGATTTCGATGCCTACTCGCCCGATGACATCAAGGCGGTGATGGACACCAACACGATGGGCACGATGATGATGACCCATGCGGTGTTGCCCGGAATGCTTTCGCGCGGACGCGGGTCGATTTTGAATGTGGTTTCAACGGGCGCGCTTTATACGCGCAAATCGATCAGCGTGTATGCGGCCAGCAAGTGGGCCATTCGCGGGTTTACCGGATGCCTCGAGGCCGAATGTGCGCCCAAGGGTGTCCGGGTGATGGGGTTTTATCCCGGTAAGATCGCCTCGAATATGTACGAAACTGCGGGGGTGGCGCGTGACTTGGACGTTGCCATGACCCCGACGCAAGCCGCTGACATGATTGTGACTATGCTAAGCGATGAAAGCATGGTCTGGTCGCAGGTCAGCGGGCGGGCGCTTAAAGACTATGTCTGATTTGATTTGCAGGAGAACACTATGAAACCTATCGAACTTTACTATTGGCCAACCCCGAACGGCTGGAAAATCACCATCGCGCTAGAGGAAATGGGGCTGCCGTATAACCTGCATCTGGTGGATATTGGTGCTGGCGACCAGTTCAAGCCGGAGTTTTTGAAGATTGCACCCAACAACCGCATGCCTGCGATTATCGACCCTGAGGGGCCGGACGGCGAACCGATTGCGATTTTCGAAAGCGGGGCGATTTTGCAATATCTGGCCCGCAAGACCGGTAAATTCGGCGGAGTATCCGAGCGGAACCGCATCGAGGTGGATCAATGGTTAATGTGGCAGATGGGTGGTTTGGGGCCGATGGCGGGGCAAGCGCACCACTTCTTGAAATATGCCCCCGCGATGGATCCGCCTAACGATTTGCCCTATGCCAAGGACCGCTATCGCAATGAAACGGGGCGTTTGTACGGCGTTCTGAACCGTCGGCTGGAAGGGCGCGATTATGTAGCCGGCGCGTTTTCGATTGCCGATATGGCGATATGGCCGTGGGCGTGTTTGTGGGAGGGGCAGGAGCAGGATTTGACCGGATTTCCCCACATGGCTGCGTGGCTGGACCGTATGTATGAGCGCCCCGCCGTGAAAGCGGGCCGCGCGGTTGCCAAGGAAATGCGCGGGAATTTGCAGGATGACAAAAAGGCGCAAAGCGTGTTGTTCGGGCAGAAGGCACGGTAAGGGTTGGGCGAGCGGTGCGTGGAGACCACGCACCCTACGGGTGTAGCGCTTTTACTTGTGCCAGCAATTGTTCGAACACTTCGGTGGTGCTTGCCGCGCGGATAAGGCCCACCGCCTGACCTGACCACAGGGCGATGGCGTCAGGGCTGTCCGCTTGGGCCGAGGCTTTGCGGATGGGTCCCGTAAGCGCATTCATGACCGGAAAGTCGGGCCAATCGTCTACGGGGGCCATCTCGGTGGCGTATTTGTTGACCAATGTGCGGGCATGGCGGCCTGAGAAAGCTTTGCTCATCATGGTGTCGTCACCGCTGGCGGCTAGTAGCGCGTTTTTGTGGGTCTGGCTGGCCATGCATTCGGGGGTTGCCATGAAGGCCGTGCCGATTTGAACCCCGGCGGCGCCAAGCATTAAGGCGGCCGCAATGCCGCGCCCGTCGGCGATACCACCTGCGGCGATTACGGGGACATTCACGGCATCAACTATTCGAGGAACCAGCGCCATGGTGCCTGCGACCTCGGCCGCACCCCGTGGCAGGAACCAGCCGGAGTGGCCGCCTGCCTCGTAACTTTGGGCGATGATGGCATCGGCACCGTTTTCTTCAAGGTAGCGCGCCTCGGCCACAGAGGTGGCGGAGGACAGGATGACGATACCTGCGGTTTTGAGGGTGGTTATCATCGACGATTCCGGCAGGCCGAAATGGAAGCTGACAACCTTCGGGGCCAGCCGGACCACCGCATCACACATGGCGGAGTTGAAAGGGTAATGGGTCGCAACCGCCGCGGGTATATCGCCCGCGTTTAGCGTTTCATACCAGTTTTCCAGCCGATCCTGCGCCGCAACCGCCCGTTCAGGATTTATGCGCGGCGGGGTGTGCACGAAGAAATTCAGATTGATCGCACGGTTGGTCCGTTGGCGGATTTGGTGCATATCATGCGTAACCTGATCGACGGTTTGCATCGCACAGCCGAGCGAGCCCATACCCCCCGCATTTGCCACCGCTATCGCCATTTCCGGTGTCGAGGCCCCCGCCATAGGGGCCTGAATGATCGGGTGATCTATGTCGAGCAGATCACAAAGTCGTCGGTCTTTCCACATAGCGCCCCCTCTCGGCTGATCGCAGTTTGATCCGCTTGAGGGGATTTGTAAATGTGGTTTGGTGCGTGGCGACCAAGCGCCCTACAGCTCGAGGTTTAATACCTGTTGCACGGCTGTCGCGGCCTCGGCACCTTTTTTGACGAAATGTGCGGTGTAGAATTCCACGTGCTCGGCGTTGGCGTGGAAGTGATGCGGGGTTAGGGAAACCGAGAACATCGGCACCTCGGTTTCCAGTTGCGCTGACATCAAGCCATCCACAACCGCGCTGGCCACGAAGTCATGACGATATATGCCCCCGTCCACAACCAGCGCCACCGCGACCACGGCGTCATAGCCTTTTTTGGCCAGACGTTTGGCCAGAAGCGGCATTTCAAACGCGCCGGGGACGGTGAAAACCGAAACCTCGTAACCCGCGTTATCCGCCGCCAGTTGATCCATAAAACCTGTGTATGCCTGATCAACAATATCGGCATGCCAGCCCGCCTTGATAAAGGCGATTTTCGGGGTGAGTGTCATGGGTTTCTCCTTATATCAGACACCAACCCAGAGCATCGAAAAAGGAGCGCAAGCCTACGCCCGCACCCTATTCTCTTCCATCCGGACTTTAACCGTCGGCTTCGGAATTTCACCGATATCTGCTGACCCTCGTTGCCGAGGCGCTCGCGGGCTATAACCGCCGGTGGGGAATTTCACCCCGCCCTGAGAATTACACCGGATGATTCCGGTAAGGAATATGTGGGGCTTTCGAGGGAAGTTGGCAAGGGACTACTTGCCCGCCAAACGACGAATCTCGGACAAAGAAACGCACATATTTTGATTTTTGAAGCATTTTATGTTAATTTTACGTGGCCGCAAAAAAACTGACGGCCTTCAGCACATGCCCATGTTGGACAGTGTAATCATAAAAATAACGGGAGTAACGAGTATGGTATTTTCTTCTAAAACGATTTTTGCATCCTGCCTTCTCTTCGGACTGGCATCCTGTGCATCTATACAAGCTGACTACGATCTCGCGGCAGCTAAATCTGCGTCAGAGAAATACAAGGACGTCAATGTTGCACTGGCCGCTGGATTTATACCAGATCCGTCAGGGGCGTGCGCTGCATCGCCGGCCGGCGGAATGGGTATTCATTATCTGAATATGGCCTTGTTGGAGATAACTGGCGCCGATCCACGTATAGACGGGACCGGCACACACACCGACTTCACGAATCCTGCGGTCCTGCTTTATGAACCACAAGAGGATGGCTCTCTGGTTCTTGTCGGGATCGAGAATCTGGTATTTAAGGCCGCGTGGCACGAAGCCGGGAACACGGAAATCCCGTCCTTCGCAGGCGTTGAATGGGGTACCATGGCAGACGATCCAGATACAGATGTAGACGAAGCCCACGGGTTCGCGCCACATTATGATAGCCATGTCTGGCTCTTCCGGGATAATCCAGCAGGAGTGTTCGCGCCGTTCAATTCGAATGTGAGCTGTGAATTCCATTAATTCAATGAACGCTTGAGTTTAGGGCTGGCCGCCATTGGTTGAATTAAGTGGCGGCCGCTTTTTCCCGGCCAATCAGGTGATAACAGCCGCCACAGGGCGCATAACAATCAGCTTGATGGTGTCTTTGTAGACAAACCGCGTCTCGACCAGTTCTAGTCCGGCTTGTTCGATATATTGCTCGGTGTTGCGATCAAACGATGCCCCGTAAGTCCAGCGAACCCACGGTGCCCATATCTGCATAATCGCGCGCCTGAACGGATTTTCCGAGTAGCAATATTCAAGGATGCGCAGCTCACCATCCGGTTTGCATATACGCGCCAACTCGCGAAGTGCGGGAAGCTGGTGTTCGTCGTCCAGCACACAAAACAGAAACGTTGCGATTACCGCATCGAAATGTGCATCAGGGAAGGAGGTGTCCAGAACGCTCATTTCCAGAAGTTCGACATGCCTACCCAGCGTGATCCGCCGCCGACCCGCCCGCACAATCATCGAGGGGCTGAGGTC
>CAKZNY010000178.1 GCA_937132145.1 uncultured Paracoccaceae bacterium
CCGCCGAGACATACATCCGTGCCTTGCAGACCGGCCAGCCACTACGCCTGCTCTCCGACGAAATCGCCGAGAAGACGGCGCAAGAACTGGATGATTATCCAGAGCAAGCCGACAAACACTTTTCCGAACTGAAAGCAATCCTCGATGAGGACGGCTCCAACTACGCGAGTTAAACCCATGCAATTTGGATTGAATGAAGAGCAGGAAATGATCGTCTCGAGCGTGCGGTCGTTCGTTGAAAACGAAATTTATCCGCATGAGACGTTGGTGGAGCAAACCGGCGAGGTTCCCGAGGAAATTGCCAATAACATCAAGCAGAAGTGCATTGATCTCGGGTTTTACGCCTGCAATTTCCCCGAAGAAGTTGGCGGTGCGGGGCTGTCCCACATGGATTTCGCATTGGTGGAACGGGAGCTGGGGCGCGGGTCCATGGCCCTCAACCATTTCTTTGGCCGACCGCAAAACATCCTGATGGCCTGCAACGGCGATCAACGCGAACGCTATTTGCTACCAGCGGTTCGCGGTGAAAAAATGGATGCGCTGGCGATGACGGAACCGGGCGCTGGCTCCGATATCCGCAGCATGAAATGCACCGCCGTGCGCGATGGCGGCGACTGGGTCCTGAACGGAACCAAGCATTTTATTTCGGGCGCGGAACATGCCGATTTTATCATTGTATTTGTCGCAACCGGTGAAGATCAGACACCGCGTGGCCCCAAGAAACGCATCACAACATTTCTGGTTGATCGCGGGACGGCAGGTTTCACCATCCGTGACGGGTATAAATCTGTCAGCCATCGCGGCTATAAGAATATGATCCTCGATTTTGACGATTGCCGCTTACCGCACGCACAAGTTCTGGGCGAGGTGGACGGCGGGTTTGCGGTTATGAACGACTGGCTTTATGCCACGCGGATCACCGTTGCCACCATGTGCGTGGGGCGCGCGCGCCGTGTGTTCGATTATGCGCTGAATTATGCTGCGCAGCGGGAACAGTTTGGCCAACCGATCGGCAAATTTCAGGGGGTCAGTTTCCAGCTTGCAGATATGATCACCGAGATTGACGCCGCCGATCACCTGACCTTGGCTGCCGCAGACCGGCTTGACAAAGGCCTGCCTGCGAACCGCGAGATTGCATCGGCCAAGCTGTACGCCTCGGAAATGCTGGCGCGTGTCACGGATGCCGCGATTCAAATTCACGGTGGTATGGGGCTGATGGATGACCTCCCGTTAGAGCGTTTCTGGCGCGACGCACGGGTGGAGCGCATCTGGGACGGCACCTCGGAAATTCAACGCCACATTATCAGCCGCGACCTGCTTCGACCTCTGGGGGCATAGTTGGCAAACGATCTTTCCCGCCTGCTTCGACCCAAATCCATCGCCGTAATCGGGGGGGGGCATGGTGTCGTAATGTCATACTTCAATGCCGCAAGATGGGGTTTGAGGGGCCTATATGGCCTGTGCACCTGACGGCCGATGAAATGGAGGGGCTAACCTGCTACAAGCAGCTCGAAGATTTGCCCGACGCACCTGACGCCACGTTTATCGGCGTAAACCGTTTCACCACCGTGGAAATCGTGAAACAGTTGAGCACCATGAATGCAGGTGGCGCAGTTTGTTTCGCCAGCGGTTTTCTGGAGGCCGAGAATGAAGATGCTGAAGGTGCTGATCTGCAACGGCAACTGATTGCTGCCGCCGCAGATATGCCGATACTTGGCCCTAACTGTTACGGGTTTATCAACTACCTTGATGGCGCGTTGCTTTGGCCTGACCAACAGGGCGGAGAGCGCGTGGATTCAGGCGTTGCCATCGTAACCCAATCCTCGAATATCGCCGTTAATCTGACGATGCAGCGCCGTGGACTTCCGATTGCCTATATCGTCACAGCCGGAAACCAGTCCCAACAAAGTATCGGGTCTATCGGCGCCGCCTTGCTTGCAGACCCCCGCGTAACCGCGCTTGGCCTGCACATTGAAGGTTTCGGTGATCTGCGCGCCTTCGAAGCGCTTGCAGACATCGCACGCAAGCTGGGTAAACCGATCATCGCCCTAAAGGTTGGCAAATCTTCGCAAGCGCGCGCGGCTACGGTCTCGCATACGGCCTCGTTGGCTGGTGAAGATGCAGGCGCGCAAGCCTTTTTGGATCGCTTGCAGATACCACGCGTCAATTCCTTGCCGGAGCTTTTGGAAACTCTGAAATTTCTTCATGTTATCGGAAGATTAGAGACAAACAACATTGCGTCTATCAGTTGTTCGGGAGGCGAGGCATCGCTTTGCGCTGATCTGGCCGTCCAGCGAAACCTGACGTTCCCCCCGCTGTCAGACCGCCAACATACAAACCTTCGTGCGGCTCTCGGGCCGATGGTGGCACTGGCCAATCCACTCGATTATCACACCTACATCTGGAACGACGAACCCGCGATGACCGCCGCATTTTCTGCAATGATGGACGACCCTGTTGCGCTGACAATGCTGATTGTAGACTTCCCGCGCGCCGATAAATGTGATGCTGGTGACTGGGAGGCCGCGATTAATGCGGCAATCAATTGCGCACAACAAACAGGCCGAGCCGTTGCCATGGTCGCAACGTTGCAAGAAAACATGCCGGAAGATGTTGCACACAGGTTAATTTCTGGTGGAGTCGTCCCTCTGATGGGCATGCAAGAGGCTTTGGTGGCGGTCGAGGCGGCCAGTTCCCCTTTCAGTGCCAGCCACCCAGAACCGATTTTATTACCAGCGCAAATCGAAGGCACGCACGTGTTAACCGAAGCGGAGGCTAAAGCGGCACTAGCAGAATTCGGAATTCAACTTCCCGAAGCACAAAGCGCCAACTCTCCGAGCGAAGCAGCCTCTTTGGCGGACACAATCGGATATCCGGTAGTTCTAAAGGGCGTGGGCATAGCACATAAAACCGAAGCAGGCGCCGTTGCCCTGAACCTTCAAAACGCTGATGACGTTTGCCGCGCTGCCAAAAAAATGCCTTGCAACGCGTTTCTCGTAGAAGAAATGATAACAGGCACTTTGGCGGAGCTATTGATCGGCGTTGTTCGTGATCCAGCGCATGGATATGTGTTGACGATTGCAGCCGGAGGCGTGCTGACAGAATTACTGAAAGACAGCCAATCACTATTAATCCCGACGACCGAAGCTGAAATTTCGCGCGCCTTGTGCAAGTTACGAATATCAAAGCTCCTTGACGGATATCGGGGGGCTAGTGCTGCGAATTATCCAGCGATTATCGAAGCTGTAATGGGCGTGCAAAATTTTGTGCTGGCAAACGCTTCAAAAGTCGAAGAAGTTGAAATTAACCCTCTGCTTTGCGGCGCGGATCGCGCTGTCGCTGCTGATGCTCTCATACGAATTGCGAAGGAAAAACCATGACAGACACCCCGATCAAAACCCGCCGCGAAGGTGGCATTCTGGAGGTCACACTCGATCGCCCGAAAGCCAACGCTATTGATCTGGCCACCAGCCGGATAATGGGTCAGATCTTCGCGGACTTCCGCGACGACCCCGAACTTCGGGTCGCAATAATCACGGGCGCAGGCGAAAAGTTTTTCTGCCCCGGCTGGGATCTTAAGGCCGCAGCCGGCGGCGACGCTGTAGATGGAGATTATGGCGTGGGTGGCTTTGGCGGGCTTCAGGAACTTCGCGATCTAAACAAACCTGTCATCGCAGCCGTCAACGGTATTTGCTGCGGTGGCGGGCTGGAGTTAGCCCTGTCGGCAGACATTATTCTAGCTGCTGAACACGCAAGTTTCGCTTTACCGGAAATTCGCTCGGGTACGGTGGCCGATGCCGCCTCGATCAAATTGCCCAAGCGCATACCCTATCACATTGCCATGGAAATGTTGCTGACGGGACGCTGGATGGAGGCTGAAGAAGCCCATCGTTGGGGTTTTGTGAACGAAATCCTGCCTGCAGACGCGTTGATGGAGCGCGCATGGGCCCTCGCCCGCCTGATCGCAAACGGCCCGCCTCTGGTCTATGCCGCCATAAAAGAAGTCGTTCGTGACGCCGAGGACAGCAAGTTTCAGGACACCATGAACCGAATAACCAAACGCCAGCTGCGCTCGATTGACATTCTGTATTCGTCAGAAGACCAACTGGAAGGCGCACGCGCCTTTAGCGAGAAACGTGACCCTGTTTGGAAGGGGAAATAGCGGGATATATATGTATGTACGAACTACATGAAATCAGTGATCTTTTCATTCGACTTATTGCACATTTTGAGAAGTCGCTTGCAAATTGCATCTAAATTATACAATCAAAGTTTCAGAGATCTCAGCAAAACTGGGGGATTCCCTAGCGTTTGATTTGGTTGTATTATTTTCTGA
>CAKZNY010000179.1 GCA_937132145.1 uncultured Paracoccaceae bacterium
TGATCGGGGTTTCGTTGCCCACATTTCTGATCGGCATTTTTCTGATTTACTTATTCTCGGTAGAACTGAACTGGCTGCCCAGTTTTGGGCGCGGCGAGGTAATTGATCTAGGCTGGTGGCGTACCGGATTACTGACCGGGTCCGGCATCAAAGCGATCATTTTGCCCTCCATCACGCTAGGCCTCTACCAGATGACCCTGATCATGAGACTGGTGCGCTCGGAGATGCTCGAGGTGCTTCGCCAAGACTATATCCGGTTCGCGAGGGCAAGGGGCCTGAGCGACCGCGTCGTGCATTTCCGTCACGCCCTGAAGAACACCCTGATCCCGGTGATTACCGTAACCGGCCTGCAACTAGGGTCGATCATCGCCTTCGCTATCATTACCGAAACGGTTTTCCAGTGGCCCGGCGTAGGCCTTTTGTTCATCACGTCGGTACAGTTTGTCGATATTCCCGTCATGGCCGCATATCTGATGCTTATTTCAACAATGTTTGTCGGTATCAACCTGATCGTAGATATTCTATATTTTGCAATTGATCCACGCCTGCATGTGGGTCGCTCGGGGGTAAGTGGTTAATGCGCGATACATTTACACGCTTCTGGCGCTCGGATTTCCTCTGGTCATTCCGTAAAAGTCCAGTGGCAATAGTTTCATTTCTGGTCGCGACCCTGTTGATCATGTCGGCAATCTTTGCTCCGCTGATCGCGCCGCACACCCCGTTCGATCCGGGTTCGCTGAACCTGATGAACGGATTTTCCAAACCGGGTGAACCAAACATGTATACCGGCGATGTGTTCGTCTTGGGAGCTGATGATCAGGGGCGAGATGTTTATTCCACCATCCTGTATGGCATGCGGATTTCGTTGTTTGTCGGGTTTTCCGCGGTGACATTTGCAATGATCCTAGGGGTCACGCTGGGCCTTGTTGCGGGCTATGTCGGGGGCTGGACCGGCACCATCATCATGCGCATTGCCGATGTCCAGCTTACCTTTCCCGGTATTCTTGTGGCGATGCTGATCTTTGGCGTGGCCAAGGGATTCACCCCGATCCACCTGCGTGACCAGATGGCAATATGGGTGCTGATCTTGGCAATCGGCCTGTCGGAATGGGTCCAGTTCGCGCGGGTGGTGCGCGGTGCCACACTGGTTGAAAAGAACAAGGAATACATTCAGGCGGCGCGGTTAAGCGGGCGAAGTTCTATGGCCATCATGCTACGCCACATCCTGCCCAACGTCATGGGGCCAGTGCTGGTGATCGCCACGATCAGTCTCGCGCTCGCGATCATCGCCGAGGCAACGCTATC
This sequence comes from uncultured Paracoccaceae bacterium, assembly GCA_937132145.1. Lineage (GTDB taxonomy): Bacteria > Pseudomonadota > Alphaproteobacteria > Rhodobacterales > Rhodobacteraceae > NORP23. Next base: position 1,306 of record CAKZNY010000179.1, read on the forward strand.
GTTTCTCGGTGTCGGGGCACCACCGACACAACCCTCGCTGGGGACGCTGATCCGCATCGGACAGGGGTTCCTGTTTTCTGGTGAATGGTGGATTATCCTGTTTCCATCGCTGACCCTGCTTACACTGGCATTGTCTGTCAACCTGTTGGGGGACTGGCTGCGCGACGTACTAAACCCGAGGCTAAGCTGATGGCGGATGTGGTTCTGAGCGTACGCGACCTCCGGGTCGAGATTCCGACGCGGGAAATGGCTCTGTGTCCTGTTGACGGCGTTTCCTTTGACATCAGGGCGGGCGAAATTCTAGGGGTCGTCGGGGAGAGCGGGGCCGGGAAATCAATGGTCGGCAATGCTGTGATCGGGCTGCTGGACCGCCCTGCCCACGTCAGTAGCGGAGAGATCTGGCTGAAGGGCCGCCGCATCGACAACTTGCCCAAAGAGGCCATGCGGCAGTTACGCGGTAAGGAAATCGGCATGGTGTTTCAGGATCCGCTGACCTCGCTCAATCCACTGTTCACAATTGGCGACCAGTTGCGCGAAACTATATCAGAACACCTGCCGATCAGCCGCGCTGAGGCCGCAGAGCGGGCGATTGCCGCCCTGCAAGAGGTTGGTATTCCGGCCGCCCGGCAACGCATCGACAGTTATCCGCACGAATTTTCCGGCGGGATGCGCCAGAGGGTGGTGATCGCTCTGGCGCTATGCGCCCAACCTTCGTTGGTGATTGCGGATGAGCCAACCACCGCGCTGGACGTATCAGTGCAAGCACAGATCATTGCGTTACTGAAACAGCTGTGTCGCGAGCGTGGCACGGCGATCATGCTAATCACGCACGACATGGGAGTCATTGCCGAAATCGCCGACCGGGTGGCAGTTATATATGCAGGGCGACTGGCCGAGCTTGGCCCGGTGCGCGACGTGCTTTCGCACCCTGTTCATCCCTATACCAAGGGTTTGATGGCCTCGACCCCGCTGGCCGCGCGGGGGCAAAGACGGCTGAACCAGATACCCGGCGCAATGCCGCGACTTGATGACCTGCCCGAAGGCTGTGCCTTTCATCCGCGCTGTCCGGTGGTGCAAAATCGGTGTTCAAGCGTTCCGGGGCCGACCCTGGACTCCTGCGGAGGCCGCGCCGCCTGCTGGTTTGCGGAAAGAGTCGACACATGAGCAATCCAGTTTCCGTCAAGAACCTCACCAAGATATTCGACGTGTCGCGCCCCTGGCTGAACCGCCTGATTGAACGTCAGCCAAAGGCCTATCTGGTCGCGGTATCCGACGTCAGTTTCGAAATCGAACAAAACACCATCTATGCGCTGGTCGGCGAAAGCGGCTCGGGAAAATCCACCATAGGCAAGATCATCGTCGGGCTACTGGACCCAACTGACGGCGCAGTAGAAATCTCCGGCGTTGACCTGTCACGCGAAAAGGATGCCGCAAAGCTGGCTGAGGCACGCCGTGGCATCCAGATGATATTTCAAGATCCTTACGCCAGCCTTAATCCACGTTGGCGGGTGCGCAATATCATCACCGAGCCGGTGGCGGCCCGTGGCGGCGATACAATCGGGCTGGCCGAACGGCTGCTGGAACAGGTAGGGCTGTCGGGCGCAGATGCGGCCAAATACCCGCATGAATTTTCGGGTGGCCAGCGCCAGCGTATCTGCATCGCCCGCGCCCTTGCCGCCCGCCCCAAACTGATCGTTTGTGACGAGCCCACCTCGGCGCTGGATGTATCAGTGCAAGCGCAGGTTCTGAACTTGATGAGCGACCTACAAGAAGAACTGGGCCTGACCTATCTGCTGATCAGCCATGATCTAGCCATCGTCCAGCACATGGCTGACCGCGTCGGCGTGCTGTATCTCGGTCGCTTGATCGAAGAAGCACCCCGCGATACCCTGTTTTCAGACCCCAAACACCCCTACACGAAAATGCTGCTTGACGCCGCCCCGAAACTGGACGGATTCGGGCGCGAGGTCGAGCCGCCCAAAGGCGAAATTCCTGATCCGATCAATCCGCCCACGGGCTGTGCATATCATCCGCGCTGTCCGATTGCGACCGAGCGATGCAAATCCGAGCGCCCGAAAATGCGACCCATTTCAAACACTCGCGTTGCTTGTTTTATGGCTGATTGAGTCTACATCC
>CAKZNY010000180.1 GCA_937132145.1 uncultured Paracoccaceae bacterium
ACGCGAAGGTCGAAGCGGTCGCCATGGATATGTCGGCCGCGTACTACCAGGCCGTTACGGAGAACCTGCCCGAGGCAGCCGTGGTGTTCGATTGGTTCCATATTGTGAAGCTCTTGAACGACAAGTTGTCACAGTTGCGTCGGGAACTGTATCGGGAAGCGACGGACCAGTTACAGCGTGAAGTCCTGAAGGGAACCCGCTGGCTGCTGCTCAAGCGATCGGAGAATCTGGACGAGGATCGAAACGAGCCCGAACGTCTTCGCGCGGCATTGAAACTCAACGAGAGCCTGGCGGCGGCGTACTACCTGAAGGAAGACCTGCGGCTGTTGTGGGAAGAACCAACAAAACAGGGTGCGAGCCGCTTCCTTGACGAGTGGATTCGTATGGCCGAGGCGACTGGCATTCGCGTGCTGAAGACATTCGCCCGAACTTTGGCCCGTTACCGCGAAGGCCTCCTGGCCTGGTACGACCATCCGATTCCGACCGGACCGCTCGAAGGCACGAACAACAAAATCAAAACCCTCCAAAGGCAAGCCTATGGCTTCCGCGACCAAGAGTACTTTACTTGGCGAGTCTACGGCCTCCACGAGACGAAGTACGCATTAACCGGATGAACCTAAAAGGCGACTGAATGCTGCGCTTTAAAACTTCCAGATCGCGAAGGATCACTACCTCCGGTATCAGGCCAAAGAAATCAGCGTTGCGTTCGACGACGGCGTTGGCTCAGCAAAAGCCCCCCCCGATCACCAGTACCGCGACACTCGCGGGCTCGGTGATGACCGAAGAAGCGTCAATGATGACAAGGCCATCTTTAAAATCGCTCAGCAGGATTTTGCCTCGTGTCCTACTCCCGTTGAACGGTTGGTGTCGTGATCCATTCGACCAACGGCCATATGTGATCGGTCAGGCCAGCGACCATGGCAGGGGTTTGTGATTGCCAGTTGCCCTGCATGTCTTGTTTGCGCAAGGTTCGCACCGGCCAACAGAAGTTGTAGCTGTACAAACTGAAATACGTCATCGCGTCATGGATATCCGGGTCTTTGCTGAAGCGGTAGGTTTTGCGAACTTTACGCGAATTGCGATGGCGGTCGGTACCGTTTTGTCGTTCGATGAACGCCGTGTTGATCTTATTGCTTACCGGTGAGCGGGCCAGGGCTTGCTCGACGCCCAACGGATCACCGAAGACGACGCGATAATCGATCTTCGTCACGCGTCCTTTGTATCGTGTTTTGTGTACCGTGGCATATCGTAAATCTTGGGGCGGCACTTTGTAGGGCGCTTGGGGTCGGCCGGGTTTATGCGTGCGCGGCGGGATCACTTCGTCACCATAGGCATTCAAAATGGCTTGTTTATAAGGGGGATACTCATCGGTCGTGATCAGGCTCAGCAGGCGGCCTTCGGTACGATGCTTGACATCTTGAACCAACTTTTCGACGTTTTGCGCGGTGCGTTTACCCGGCACGACGGACAACACCAGCCGATGCACCGCATCCAACGCCACATGATCCCAGCAATCACCCCACCGTTCGTCAGCCGGATCGTCTTCATCGCAACGCTTCTGTTTCTTGCCGACAAACGCCCACTTCTCGTCCATCTGCACTTCATCGGTGCGAGGGGGAAAAAGCGACCCGCTCGTCGTGTAAGGTTTTGGCGTGGTCGCCCGCCAGGCGCGCCAAACGTGTGACCGTGTCGCGGTGAACGCCGACGAGTCGGCGGGTCTGACGCACGCCGCAGCCTTCGCGCAAGTGATCGAGCAACGACAAACTTTTTTCGTCCGACAATTTCGTGTTGAACAACGGCGTACCCTTGCGTTCGCTGAACCGTGCTTTGCAGGTGCGACAATACAGCAGACGAATGCGGTTGTCTTTGCCGAAGTGGCCGCAGACAGTGAGGTTTTCCAGGCCGCGCTGGCCGCAGTCGGGGCAGTTGAAATTGTGACAGCAGAATCGTGACAGGTCGTCCATGACCGAATCTCCTTGGCATAAGCCGTGCCAGGGTAAGAGATATAACCGAAAGCTGTGGATGACAGCATGAAAAAGGCGGCGTACCTTGGGTTGTCTCACCAACCCCAAACTGCCCACGTGGGCAAGGAGTACGCCACCATGCAAGACCTTACCAATGAATCCTTTACATTTCCAACGGTCAGTTCCGCTGTCGTTGATCCGCTCACCGATGTGCTGCGACAGGGAGCGAAGCAGATGCTTATTGCCGCCGTCGAAGCGGAGGCTGCGGCGTGGATCGACGAGCACGCTCATCTCACCGATGAGCGTGGCCATCGCCAGATCGTGCGCAACGGCCACGCGAATCCGCGCACCGTGGTCACGGGGGTCGGCCCGATGCAGGTGACGATGCCGCGGGTGCATGATCGAAGGCCACCGCCCTCGCAAGGGGGTGAATATGAGCGGTTTACGTCGAAGATTCTGCCGCCTTATTTGCGTAAAACAAAAAGCATTGACGAGCTGATTCCCTGGTTGTATCTCAAAGGGATCAGCACCGGCGGTTTTAACGAAGCTTTGCAAGCGCTACTCGGTTCGGATTGTCCGGGCTTGTCTTCGACCACGGTGACGCGCCTTGTTTCGCAATGGCAGAGCGAACATCAACAATGGAGTCGGCGTGATCTGTCGGATAAATATTACCCGTATATATGGGTGGATGGGATTCATTTCAACATCCGCCTGGAAGAAGACCGTCAATGCATCCTCATCATCATGGGCGCCACCGCCGATGGCAAAAAGGAATTGATCGCGGTGCAAGATGGTTTTCGTGAAAGCGAACAATCGTGGACAAGTCTGCTATTGGACCTTAAAAAGCGAGGGCTGACGATTGATCCGAAGCTGGCCATTGCCGATGGCGCGCTGGGTTTTTGGACAGCTGCGAGAAAACTTCTTCCGGGGGCGAAAGAACAACGCTGTTGGGTTCACAAGACCGCCAACGTGTTGGACAAACTGCCCAAGCGTTTGCAAGGCGAAGCGAAGGATAAAATCCATCAGATATGGATGGCCCCCGGAAGAGTTTCAGCCAACGAAGCGTTTGATTTGTTCATCAAAACGTATGAAGCAAAGTATCCCCAAGCCGTGGAATGTTTGATGAAAGACCGTGATGTATTACTGACGTTTTACGACTTCCCCGCCGAACATTGGGGACACATTCGCACGACCAACCCGATTGAAAGTACATTCGCCACGGTTCGTCTGCGTCATAAAAGAACCAAAGGCAACGGCTCACGCCGCGCCTGCCTTGCGATGGTATTCAAGCTATGCGAGTCCGCTCAAAAGCGTTGGCGACGACTCAATCGCCACGAACTCATTCAAGATGTGATCGCCAACGTGACGTTCACCGACGGCGAAAAACAACAAGCCGCCTGATCATGCCCCATCCACAGGATTTGGCCATATCTCTATTCTTGATCGCTATCACATTGTAGCCAATCTGAATAAAGCATTGGACAAAGTG
>CAKZNY010000181.1 GCA_937132145.1 uncultured Paracoccaceae bacterium
TGATGAAAGAACCCGCCCAGCACATGCGAGGGCAGACGGACAAGTAGTAGCAATGAACCAGCCATTTATCGTTGGCGGTGAATCCCTGATGTATCCCGGCGATACACGCGGAACCCCCGGCAATACAATCAACTGCCGATGTGCAGTTTCTCACATAGTAGTGGAATAGAAAACATGAACACGGAAATGCAATTTAAGAACGCGACGTTTGAATTCAAGCGCGAGCCTGATATGGACGGTGAGTTCGAAGGTTACGCCAGTGTGTTCGGTATCGTTGATGAGGGTATGGATGTAGTGGAGCGTGGGGCGTTTGCCAAGTCGTTAGCCACCCGTACACCCAAGATGTTGTGGCAGCACGGTGCTGACAAGCCTATCGGGGTCTGGACCGAAGTTAAGGAAGATGAACGCGGCCTGTTCGTTAAAGGGCGGCTATTGAAGGAAGTTCAGCAGGGCAAGGAAGCAATGGCACTCATCAAGGCGGGTGCTATCGACAGCATGTCCATTGGATACCGAGTGAAGGAAGCATCCTCAGAGGGCAACGGCGCTGTGCGGAAGTTATTGGAGGTTGAACTGTTCGAGATTAGCCTTGTGACTTTCCCAATGCTACCAGCCGCCATGATTACGGATGTCAAATCAATCAAGACAATTAGAGATTTCGAGAAGAGCTTGCGGGACGCAGGTTTCTCCAAGAAGGAGGCTATGGCAATCGCTGCCGATGGCTTCAAAGGTCTAGCTATGCATCGGGACGATGTAGTTAGTGAGCCTGACTACGAGGGCTTTGCAGCTCTTAAAAAACACCTCGCCAAACTACAGGAGAACCTAAATGGCTAAGGAATTTGATCTAAAGGAACTGGGTACGGATGTTGCAAACATCAACACCACTTTCGAATCTTACAAAGCGGCAAACGATGAACGTCTTGCTGAAATTGAAGCAAAAGGCACTGCCGACCCTCTCACCGAGGAAAAGCTGGCCAAAATTGAAGATGCTATGGAAGCATCGCAAAAACGGCTTGACGACTATGAGTTGTCACAGAAACGCCAGCACCGCACAGTTGTGGACGCAAAAGGGAACGAAATTGACCTTGATGCTAAAGCACTGAAGTGGGCACAGACAGGCGCACGCGCTCGTGGCACTCAGGCTATCGACTTCAACGCCGATGGCATGGATGCATACAAAGCCGCGTTTGATTCGTACATCCGTAAAGATGAACGCACAATGTCCGACGATGAAGTCAAGGCTTTGTCCGTTGGTGTTGATGTTGACGGCGGCTATCGGGTAACACCTGACATGTCTGGTCGCATTGTTTCGCAGGTATATGAAAGCTCGCCAATGCGTGCTTATGCATCTGTGCAGATGATTAGTTCAGACGCTCTTGAAGGTCACTTTGATCTTGATGAGGCTGGTTCCGAGTGGGTTGGTGAAACAGCCACACGCGCGACCACTGACACACCTGAAATTGGTGTTTGGCGCATTCCGGTGCATGAGCTTAGTGCAAAACCACGCGCTACGCAGAAATTGCTGGATGATGCTGACATCAACATGGAAGCATGGTTGGCTGCTAAGGTTGCGGAGAAATTCGCACGTGCAGAGACCACCGCCTTTATTACTGGTGACGGCGTTGCTAAACCGCGCGGGTTCCTTACTTACCCTTCCGGCACTACGCTTCCAACGCAGATCGAACGCTTTGATACTGGCGCTAACGGTGCGTTTGCAGCCACGCCTAACGGCGGCGATATTCTAATTGATGCCCTATACGGCCTCAAAGCACCATATCGTGCCAATGCGGTTTGGTTTATGAATCGCGCGACCTTGAAACTGACCCGTAAGCTGAAAGACAGCGACGGCGTTTACATCTGGTCGCCCGGCATTGCCGCTGGTCAACCTGCATCCCTGATGGGCTATCCTACAGCCTCTTTCGAGGATATGCCGGACCCAGCGACAGATTCGTTGTCGATTGCCGTTGGTGATATGCGTCAAGCGTATCAGATCGTTGACCGCATCGGTATCCGCACATTGCGTGACCCGTATTCGGCCAAACCATATGTCGAGTTCTACACTACTAAACGTGTAGGCGGCGATGTGGTTAACTTCGAAGCGATGAAACTCGTTGAGTTCACTGCCTAAATAATTGGGGGCGGTTAACGCTGCCCCTTCAAACTTTCGTGTGAACAGGAGATACAAACATGCGTGATCTAATTAATAACCTTGGTGTTGGCCAATCCATTGCTCCGGCAGTGCAAGCGGCATCAATAAACGGAACGGGCGTTGACCTCCGTGGTGCTGATAGTGCCATGGTGATTGTTAATGTCGGGGCCATTGCTGGTTCGGGTCTTTGGACCATGAAGCTTCAGGAATCTGATGCTCTCGGGTCTGGATATGCCGATGTTGCGGCTGGCAATCTGGAGGGTGCATTCACTGACCCTCTTGTGGCCGCATCCGAAACCGCAATCGGCTATACTGGAAACAAACGGTATATCCGCGCTGTCGGCACTAAGACTAGCGGTACTAGCGTGGCATTTGGGGCTGTTGTCCTTCGTGGCCATCTGCATAGTGCGCCAGCTTTGGCTACTTAAGTTAGCTTTGCTTGGGGGCTGGGAAACTGGCCCTCATACTGAATTAACCTCAGGAGACTATCACTATGGCTTTACAAGCAACCTTCACGGTCAAAATCGCGGCCACACATACGGGCGGGAACGCCTTCGCGGATAAATTCTCGCCACTCATCGAGAAGGTCCAAAAGCTGACCAACGGCACAACAGCCAACAAAGCTGACTTGATCTATGTAGATGAGCGCACTGTGACCACAGGCGCAAACGATGACATCGACCTTGCTGGTTCTTTGTCCGACGCTTTTGGTTCAACAATTGCCGCTGCTGAAATCGTGGCGATTATGATTATCAACGGGCCTATTTCTGGTTCGGCAAACACAACTGACCTGACGCTAGGCGCTGGTGCAAACCCGTTTATCGGTTTCCTTGGTGCTACTGACACAATCGGCCCAATCAAGCCCGGTGGCGTGTTCATGCTTGCTGCTGGCGATGCTGCTGGCATTGGTTCGGTAACTGCTGGAACAGGCGACATCTTCCGTGTTGCTAATAGCTCCGGCGCATCCGCAACATACCAAATCGCAATCATCGCGCGTACTGCGTAATGGATAGGGCAAAGATCACCGCAAAAGACGGATACCGATGCGCTCCTGAGGGCCATACTGTTGTGGTTTTTGCCTTTGGCGAGATTGTCACGGGAAAAGTTGCTAAGTGTGCTTTGGTGGATAAGGCGGCAAGTAGGCTGTTTGACCCACGCGAAAAAACAAAGGTCATCACACCCCCCGAAACTAAAAAACGTAAAACAACTAAAGGACGTAAATAATGGCTGACCCATATGTAAACAACAGCGGGGGCTTGGATTCCCCCGGCTGGAATGCCGAGGCTATCACCCCAAACGATAGTGCCGAC
>CAKZNY010000182.1 GCA_937132145.1 uncultured Paracoccaceae bacterium
CGTAAATTCTACAGACGAGGAATGTGAAGAACTGGTTTTGAATAACATTTCACAAGTCCGTGGCGCGACCCAAGGGGAACAGTATGATTTCGAGCTAACCACATTCGCCGCCTCGATTACAGATGTGTGGGACGACGGCATGTCCCTCGCGAGCTGTTCCCGGTTAGCCGATGCGCTGGTTGAAATTTCAAAGTTTGTCGAGTCCGATAGTCTGGCATCCAACATCGTTATTCTGGCCGTTGTGGTCAGGGCGTGCGAAGGGATTGGCATTTTTGCCGATGAACTGCTCGCAAGCAAGAACTAGCCCCATGCGGGTTTAACGGCGGTAGTCAATCAGGAGGGGCAGCAGAGGTATCGAGCGGCCGCTTTTGTAGGCGAACAATTCGGTCGTATTATTGAACACCAGCAGCCGGTTTGAAGTAGTCCATTTGTTGATGGTCAAGGTCAAACCAAAACCAAACCCCATCTCGTACCGATACATCGCGGATAGCGTCCCTCCGGCAAGTCCAAGGTCAAACGCCTGTTTCGAGCTGCGCGAGCGTTCCATTCGCGGGACGTGAAAGGCCAAAACGCCATCTATCCGGTAATTAATGCCCCCCAGAAACGCCTCGGCACAGGCTGACAGGCAAGATCCCCCCTTTGGCACCACGGTTCGCAACCTTTTGGCCCGTATAATGCGCCCAATCGCGATCCCCTCGGTCAGATAACCGCCGCTTACATCCAGGATCACCGTATCGATGTCGGACGTAAGAACCTTGGCAAAAGCCGCCGCTGAGCCGGGCTCGAAGTTTTTCGTAAGCAAAACAGCCCGCGCTTCCGCTCGTGTGCCGCCCAGATATGTAACGAGCGCCAAAAGGCAAATCATTTGAACTGCGAGTACCCGCATACGTGCCGCTGGTGCCGGAATTATGGTTTTCATAGCAACCCCGAATCGATCAGAAAGTTTCTGTTGGATTAGGTTTAAGCGGCAAACGTAAATATTAGGTTTCGACGCCAATATCCCCTGAAGAAAAACCATATCGCACCCCCGATAGCGGGGCTTTGCGTGTGAATATCACGCCACCAAGCCCAATTCACTTTCTACCGTATTTTGATCATAAATCGCTTATTATGTCAAATAAAAAT
>CAKZNY010000183.1 GCA_937132145.1 uncultured Paracoccaceae bacterium
GCCAGATGCCTTCGGTGTACGGCCTCGGCTATCAGCTGGGACATTTCTTCATCGTTTTGACCAGCTCGAACGGACCATCCGCCCATGTCGTCAAACAATAAGCCGAGTAAATTTGCTGACGCCTTAAGTGCGCCGTAATCCCGCGTCGAATAAAGTATATGGCATACCGTGATTGCGCCGTGGGTATTCAAGTCGTCCAGCATTGCATTTTTCACGCCTATGGAAACTTCGCCTGTCTCAACGCCGTCTATTTTTTCTCTCCACTTTCTAAGTGTAGCCTCTGCCTCCACCACCCGCTTCTCCGTCCAATCCATCGGCGAACGATAATGCGTCGACAACAAAACAAACCGGATCACCTCACCCGGAATACCCTTGTCCAACAAATCCTTAACCGTAAAGAAATTCCCCAAGCTCTTGGACATCTTCTTGCCCTCGACCTGTATCATCTCGTTGTGCATCCACACATTCGCAAAACCGCCGTCGGGGTTGGCGCAGCAGCTCTGGGCTATCTCGTTTTCGTGGTGCGGGAATTGCAAATCCAGCCCGCCGCCGTGGATGTCGAAGGTTGGCCCCAGCAGGTCCAGCGCCATGGCGGAGCACTCGATATGCCAGCCCGGACGACCCCGACCCCACGGGCTATCCCACCCCGGCAGATCATCGGTCGAGGGTTTCCACAGCACAAAATCCATCGGATCACGCTTGTAATCCGCAATCTCTACCCGCGCACCGGCACGCATGTCCGCCAGCTTGCGCCCCGAAAGCGCGCCGTATGCGTCGTAGGAATTCACGTCGAACAGCACATGCCCCTCGGAAACATACGCATTGCCCTTCTCGATCAACACTTCGATCATCGAAACCATCTGCGTGATGTATTCCGTGGCACGCGGTTCATGATCAGGCCGCAACGCCCCGAGCGCGTCCATATCCTCGTGATACCACTTAATCGTTTCGTCGGTCAGCTCCCGAATGATATCCTTCAAGTCGCGGATATCCCCCTCGTCTTTCATTTTTACGGCTCGCGCGTTGATCTTGTCATCAACGTCTGTGAAATTCCGCACATACGTTACATGGTCTTCGCCGTAGACATGCCGCAACAACCGAAACAACGTGTCAAACACCACCACAGGCCGCGCGTTGCCGATATGAGCGCGGTCGTAAACCGTCGGCCCACAAACGTACATCCGCACGTTCTCCGCATCAATCGGAGTGAACGGGTCCTTCTTGCGGGTCTTGGTGTTATACAGTTTGATTTCAGTCATAGCCTATTCCAGTCGCAGTATTCCCTGCGGCGGGCCTAGCATTTTGAAGTTCAATTGAAAACAGAAAGACGCGCCGCGGACGATATGTCAGCAGATAATACAAATCTCGATAATGCAAAGTGCGTTTTTCATACGGGTTTTATGGCAGGTCATCGCAACCGGATCAAGCCCCTAGCTCCGGCGAACCATCCGCCCCAGCTTTCTCGCCCTAGGCAGTCACCACAAAAAAACCTGGTCAGTGAGAAAAATACCGGCAAAAAACTGATGATATCGGCGATCCACATCCCGAACCAACTACTTAACCACCTACGCGTATGCAGGGTTTTGAAGATCGAGCCCCAATACTTTTTACGATACAACATTGTGCCGTCAGGTGCATAAGTTTCGCGCGTGTTTGTTGTTTCATGCCACCCTCAAATTCAATTCTGGTTTTAGCTATATTACTTGATGACTTTCAAAAGAAACGCATTCATTTACCCAGCGTAAATTCATCGTATATTATGCAGCTTTTTATCCCTGAAATCAACGTGTCCCC
>CAKZNY010000184.1 GCA_937132145.1 uncultured Paracoccaceae bacterium
GCTAATCCAATTCCGGACGCGCCGGCGGTTATCAGTACTCTTTGGGTCAAATCATTACCTTAGGTTATTCCCTTACCCATTCCTTCCGGGCTTGGGAGTTCAGAATGAAGTGAAGCGATCCGGCTCAGAACCGTCGCTATTTTATCACTTGGCGGCGTCGCGCGACGGGTTTCCAGACTGACGTGCAACAGCAAATGTTCGCCTGTCGCCAGCAACCTTCCGTCTTCGTGATAGAGGCTGTTGAACAGGTGCATCTTCTTGCCTTCAGCAGAAATACATTGCGTTTCGACGTAAACGCGGGCACCGGCGTACACCTCGTCGAGGTGGCGAATATGTGTCTCGACGGTGAAATAACTGCCACCGCTCGCGATGTATTCCGCATCACAACCGATGATTTCCATGAAGCGGTCCGTGCCCTCGCTAAAGGCCTGCAAATATCGCGACTCACTCATGTGGCCGTTGTAATCTACCCAGTCGAGCGGGATGGCACGTGCCATTGTCCGAATGGGTTTGGAGAAATCTATTTCTTCGGAATTCTCTGCGCGCATCGCTGCATCATGATCATTCAAAAGCGCACCAGCGCCCCAATTTTGCCCCTTGAGTGCTCGCATCATCGCAACAAGGTTGTTGTCGCGAATACGTTCCAGTTCGCGAATGGAATGCATGCCCGATTGCGCGTCGGACTGGCTGGCGATGGTGTCGATCAGTTCATCTGTCAGCTCCGGCACATCCATCAGCTTTGTCCACGGCCAGCTAAGGCAAGGCCCGAACTGGGCAATGAAATGCCGCATCCCCGCTTCACCACCGGCAACACGGTAGGTTTCGAACAGGCCCATCTGCGCCCAACGAATGCCAAACCCGTAACGGATAACATCGTCAATTTCTTCGGTGGTGGCGATGCCGTCGTTGATCAGCCACAGCCCCTCGCGCCAGACGGCCTCAAGAAACCGGTCGGCAATATGCGCGTCGATTTCTTTGCGCACGATCAGGGGTTTCAAACCAAGGCCGGACAGCAGACTGCTCGCTTTGGATATAATCTCGGGAGAGGCCCCCTCGCCGCCGACCACCTCGACCAGTGGCAAAAGGTAAACCGGATTGAACGGGTGGCAGACGATAATCTGCCCGGGGTTGGCTGCGCCTTGCTGCAATTCGGAGGGTTTGAAGCCGGATGTGGAGGACGCAAGGACAGCGTCAGGTTTGCAATGCGCCTGCACCTCGGCCAACACTTTATGTTTTATGTCGAGCCGTTCGGGTACGCTTTCTTGTATCCAGTCCGCGCCGGATACGGCTTCGGCAATCGACGTACAGAACGTCAGCTTACCCTCGCGGGGCATTGATACACCCGAAAGTCCGGGCAAGGAGCGT
>CAKZNY010000185.1 GCA_937132145.1 uncultured Paracoccaceae bacterium
TAAGCCGTGTCCCGTTGGAGCTTATGCTTTAAAATTCCATGGCAGGCGGCTTTCGTGGTGCTTTGCTTGGTCGGTTTACTTGTGAGCGGTAAGGATGCCTGCGATGTAACCGTGGGACTCTACGACATCCTCGGCATCGCGGGCCAAGGCGTAAAAGGTCTCTTTCCAATAAAAAGTCGAGGATGTAGAACCGTACGGATAATCTTGTAATTATTAATCTACCTAACAAGGAAATCCTGCATTGATGAATCCCGAAAACGCGCCCCATTCTGTCTATGGAATTGAGCGTTGGGGCGCGGGTCTGGTCTCGGCTCTACCCAATGGTGACCTAGGTCTGAATAATCCGCTGAAGCCCGACGCACCAACCGTTAGCCTGCCCGAAATCATTCGTGACCTTGACGAGCGTGGCATCCACGCCCCGCTTTTGCTACGCGTTAGCTCGTTTCTTGAATACGGCATCCGTAACATCAACGACAGTTTTGCGGAGGCAATCGCGCGGATCGGCTATCGCGGTGTTTATCGCGGTGTTTATCCAATCAAGGTTAACCAGCAGGCGCAGGTTGTTGATCGTATTGTTAAGTTCGGATATCCGTATTCATACGGGCTGGAGGCGGGTTCCAAGCCTGAACTAGTGATTGCACTTGCACACCGTTTGGCCAAGGACGCGCTGATCGTGTGTAACGGGGTTAAGGATGCCGAGTTTATCCGCCTTGCGATACTCTCGCGCAAGCTTGGGTTCAACACGGTCATCGTACTGGAAAGCCCCAAAGAGCTGGACACCGTTCTTGAGGTCTTTGCTGAACTTGGCCAAGAACCCCTGTTGGGTGTGCGGGTAAAACTAACCAACCAGATCAGTGGTAACTGGTCAAAAAGTTCGGGGGATCGATCGACTTTCGGGATGCAGACGGATCAGTTGATCGCCGTGGTCGACAAACTGCGCGATGCAGGACTGCTGCATTGCTTGAAATTGCAACACTCGCATCTTGGTTCGCAAATTCCCGATGTAAACGATATCCGCCGCACGGTCGGCGAGGCTTGCCGCTATTTCACCGAGCTAACCCGCGTTGGCGCCCCCCTGACCCATCTGGATTTGGGCGGCGGTCTGGGCGTGGATTATACTGGCGAGAAAACGGCATCTGACAACTCGATCAACTATTCGGTGGCCGAGTATTGCACCAACGTCGTTGAAACCGTCGCCTATGCAATGGACGAGGCGGACCTCGACCATCCGATCCTTGTGACCGAAAGCGGTCGCGCAGTTGTGGCGACGTCTTCGATGCTGATTTTCAATGTGCTCGAAGCCACGCTATACGATGCCCCCAATGCCCCCGAGCTTTGCTCTGACGATCACCACTTTGTCTCGGA
>CAKZNY010000186.1 GCA_937132145.1 uncultured Paracoccaceae bacterium
GGATGACCGCGGTCGATCTGGGTACTTCCGCGCCCGAAGGAAACGCGTTGCCGAGCGATGCGCAAGTGATTGGCGCGGTGCAACGCTGTGTGGACGACGATACCATTGTCGTTAGCGCGGCTGGCGGTCTGCCCGGAGAGCTGCACAAACTATGGAAATCGGGCAAGCCGAACGGGTATCATGTGGAATACGGGTTCTCGTGCATGGGCTATGAAATCGCGGGGGCTTTGGGCGTGAAAATGGCGCATCCAACGCGCGAGGTTGTGGTGATGGTGGGGGATGGCTCGTATATGATGCTGAACTCGGAACTGGCGACGAGCGTCATGCTTGGCCACAAAATTATCACCGTCATTCTGGATAACGGTGGGTACGCTTGCATCAATCGTTTGCAGGTTAGCACCGGTGCGGAAAGTTTTAACAATCTGCTGGATACCGCGCGCCATGCAGTGCCCTCGGATATTGATTTCACCGCACATGCAGGCGCGATGGGCGCGATTGCGGAAAAGGTCAACTCGATCGCGGAACTTGAGGCGGCTATGCAAAGGGCGCGGGCCGCAACGCGATCCTATGTGATTGTAATCGACACCGACCCGATGCCAACAACCGAAGAGGGGGGCGCGTGGTGGGATGTGGCCATTCCCGAAGTCTCGACCCGCAGCAGCGTTAACGACGCCCGTGCGAGCTACCAAAAACACCTGAAAACCCGGCGCTCCGCTGACTGATACTGGATTGAATAATGATACTTTACGGAACAAACCCGATCGCGTGGTCCAACGATGATGACCAAAGCCTCGGTGCAGAAATTTCACTGGAACAATGCCTGCGCGAAGCAGGTGAAATAGGATTCGACGGCATCGAAAAGGGCCACAAGATGCCTGTCGAACCCGAGGCGTTAACCGCAGCCCTCCTACCTTACGGGTTGCGGTTCGTCTCGGGATGGCACTCGTTGAACTTGTTGACCCGCTCGGTGGCAGCCGAGGAGGCGGCAATCCAGCCGCATCTGGATTTGCTGAAAGCGATGGGCTGCAAGGTGTGTATTGTCTGCGAGACATCGAATGCAATCCACGGGCGCGACGACTTGCCCTTAAGCCAGACCCCGACCTTACAAGCGGATCAATGGGCGAAATTCGGGGCCGATGTCGAAGCCATCGCTCAGTATTGCGCCGATCAGGGATTAACGCTGGTTTACCATCACCACATGGGCACGATTGTTGAAAACGAAGCCGAGATTGATGCATTTATGGCCAATACTGGTCCGGCCACGAAACTGTTGCTCGATACCGGTCACGCGTGGTTTGCCGGTGTTGACCCTGTTGGGCTGGCGGAAAAATACATGGATCGTGTCGGGCATTTGCACGCGAAAAACGTGCGGCCTGCCATCAAAGACCAAGTGGTGGCCGATGGCCTGTCCTTCCTTGAAGGCGTGCGCCGCGGTGTGTTCACCGTCCCCGGCGACGTTGAGGGCGGCGTTGATTTTGAACCGGTCCTGAAAGTAGCCGCCGATCATGGCTACGAGGGGTGGCTGGTGATCGAGGCCGAGCAAGACCCCGCCGTTCGCAACCCCTTGGAATACCAAACAATGGGGCTGAAGGCGCTTAAAAAAATGGCGCGCTCGGCTGGTCTGGATAAAGGATAATACTGATGGCTGATCTATTGCGCAAACCGACAGGAACTACGGGAAAAGTTCACGACATCACGGCTGAAAGCGCTGGCTGGGGCTATGTGGGCTTTGGCCTGTACCGCCTGAAAGCCGGTGAAACGGTTACGGAACAGACGGGTGATACCGAGGTCATTCTGGTCTTGGTCGAGGGCAAAGCCAACATAAGCGGCGGGGGTAAAAACTTCGGCATTCTGGGCGACCGCATGAGCGTGTTCGAGCGCACGCCACCGCATTGCGTCTATATCCCCAACGGTGCGGATTGGACCGCCACCGCCACCACTGATCTGACGCT
>CAKZNY010000187.1 GCA_937132145.1 uncultured Paracoccaceae bacterium
GAAACCCCTATGAAACCGAACTCCGAGCCTGCTGATGAAACAACGCGCGAGGCACAAACGCCAACAGAGGCGGCTGCACCGTCTACCGCGACACCAGTACAACCGCCATCACAACCGGTCACTCCGATTACGCCCAACGCCGCCGCACCGGGTGCCTATGCTATTCGCGCCCAAGCCGCCGAAGTGGCACAAATCTGCGCACAGGCCGCCCGTCTCGGTGTCTCGACTGATACAGCCGATGCCGTGAAACGCGGCCTCAAGCCTGATGCACTGCGCGCACAAGTACTCGATAATCTGGCGGCCGCCAGCGATGCAGCCGCAATTGTAGCGACTGCACCAGCTGCCGAGACAGCCAAAGACAGCCCGCTTGTCACCGCGGCCAAAAAAGCCGCCGCAGAAGCGCGATCCTGACGCAACGCATCCCCCACCATCCTGAAAACCAAAACGGAGACTAAACAATGGCCCCGCTTGTCCAGCCTGCCAGCCCCGGCGATATCCTCAAATACGAGCTCAACCCGAATTACACCCGCGAGACTATCACCCTGCTCTCCGGCATTGCCTATCCCGTCGGCTCCGTCCTCGGGCGCATCACCGCCAGCGGGCTTTACACGCTTGCGAGTGACGGCGGCCTTGACGGCGCCGAGGTTGCCGTCGCCTTGCTGCTCTTTTCCGTCGACGCCACGCTGGCCGACACTGTCGGCGTGGTTCTTGTGCGCGGCCCTGCCATCATCTCGCCCGCCAACCTCACCTTTGATGCAACCGTTAATGACGCTGCCAAAACTGCAACCAAAATTGCCGAGCTTGCCGCGTTGGGCATCATTGCCCGCGACGCCGCCTGATCCATTTATTGAACCTTTCCGGAGAACCCCATGACCCTCACCCGCAATCCCTTTGATGCCGGCGGCTATTCGCTGGCCGAGATGACGCAGGCCATCAACCTGTTGCCAAATCTTTACACCCGCCTTGCCGAAATCGGCCTGTTCCGTTTCGAGGGCGTCACCCAGCGCTCTGTCATTATCGAGCAGTTCGAAGGCGTCCTCAGCCTGCTGCCTTCCGTGCCCCTCGGATCCCCCGCCACTGTGGGAAGCCGCGAGGGTCGCTCCATGCGCTCCTTCGCCCTGCCCTGGATTCCGCATGATGATGTAATCCTGCCCGCCGACATTCAGGGCATTCCCTCCATTGGTGCGTCCGACGCCGCCGATCCGTTGCTTACGGTGATGAACCGCAAACTGACGCTGATGCGGCGCAAGCACGCCCAGACCCGCGAATACATGGAGATGAATGCCCTTCGCGGGATCGTCAAAGACGGCGCCGGCACCACGCTTTACAATTACTTTACCGAGTTCGGGTTGAGCCAGATCTCTGTCGATTTTGTTCTCGGCACTGCTGGCACCAACGTGCAGGGCAAGGTGCGCACCACGCTGCGCAACATTGAGGATAATCTGCTTGGCGAAAGCATGACCAGCGTGCATGCATTGGTCAGCTCCGAATACTTCGACAAGCTGATCTCGCACGCCAAAACCGAAGAAGCCTATAAGTTTTTTTCCGCCACCGGCGCCCAGCCGCTGCGCGAGGACATGCGCCGCGCCTTTCCCTTCGCCGGCATCCTGTTCGAGGAATACAACGGCAGCGTTACGCTTTCGAACGGCAGCACCGAGCGGCTGATCCCTGCGGGCGAGGGTATCGCCTTTCCGCTCGGCACATTCGATACCTTCACCACATACGGCGGGCCTGCCAACCTGCTCGAGGCCGCCAACACCGTCGGTCTGCCGCTTTATGCCCGCCAGCATCTCGATGAAAAAGGCCGCTGGATTGATCTGATGACCGAGGCGTCCATCCTGCCCCTCAACAAGCGGCCGCGCCTTGCGATCCGCCTGCACAGCTCGAACTAGCGGGGTATTGCGATGAACGCTTTTGCTGCCGCCATGGACCGGATTTTTGCCAATACCACCATGGCGGTGGAAGCCCACTGGATATCGACCGGCACCACCGAAGAACACGCCATTCGCGTGATCCGGCGCGCACCCGACGAGATCAGCAGTTTTGGGTCCGCACGCATTTTAAGCGATACGACAATGGTTGATGTGCGGGTGTCCGAATTGGCAAATCCCCGCCCCGATGATCTGGTCATTATTGGCACCGACAGCTTTGTCATCTAGGGAGAACCGGTTCGTGATCGCGAACGGCTGGTCTGGACGCTGGATTTGCGACCGGCATGAAGCTGAAACTGGATGTATCGCCCGATCTTGCGGCTATGTTGCGGGCGGAAGTCTTGGCCGGTGAAAAGGCCGTCACGGCCGCGATGCGCGAAGCCGGCGGCGATTTGAAGGCCGACTGGCGCGGGCAAATCACTGGCGCGGGTTTGGGGCAGCGACTGGCGCGCACCATCCGTAACAAGACCTATCCGGAGCGGGGTGAAAGTCTCGACGCGGCGGCGTTCATTTGGTCCAGGGCCCCGAAAATCATCCACGCCCATGATCGCGGCGTACTGATCCGCTCGAAACACGGGTTCTATCTGGCGATCCCGACCGAGGCGGCAGGCAAGGGCAGAGGTGGCGCTCGCCTTACACCCGGGGAGTGGGAGCGGCGGCGTGGTCTCAAGCTACGCTTCATCTACCGGCGGAACGGGCCAAGCCTGCTGGTGGCCGAGAAAGCGCGGATCAATGCGCGCGGGACGGCTGTGGCTTCGCGCTCGAAAACCGGACGTGGGCAAGTCACGGCACCGATATTCCTGCTGGTGCCGCAGGTGAAACTGCGCAAACGGCTGGATCTGGCACGGGATGCAGAAAGGGTGGCGGGTCGGGTGCCAAGGTTGATCGTGGAGAAATGGGTGGAGCGATGATCTCGTGTGCCTATTGCTGCATTGTGGACAAACACACTGCATTGGCATATATTGCCAATGACATGAAAGGAAACCCCATGGTCACACGAAACGTCGTTCTGACAGATACGCAATCCAGCTTGGTCGACCGCTTGGTCGAGACCGGCCGTTACCAGAATGCCAGCGAAGCCTTGCGCGCGGGTTTGCGCCTTCTGGAGCGTGAGGAAAATGAAATCGGGGCTCTGCGCAATCAGCTCTCGGCCGGATTGGCGCAAGCTAAAGCCGGTGACTTGGCTGAAGGGAGCGGAGAGGATGCCATCCGTCGCGTCTTTGCCGCAGCGCGAGGAAAAGACTGATGCCCAAACCCTGGCGGTTGACCCGTCAGGCCGAAGCGTCTCTTCTCGATATTGCTCTCTGGACGATAGAAACTTTCGGCCCACGCCAAGCACGGGCCTATGAGGAGGATCTAATCGCGCGGTGTTCCGGCATCGCAACTGGCAATGTGCCCTCACAAAGCTGTCGGGCGATCATCGATACCGATCTGAAAGAGGACCTGCGTTTTACGCGTTCGGGTCAGCATTTCATCGTATTTATCGAGGATAGTGACGGCATAATCATCGTGGACTTTCTTCACGGTAGAAGCAATCTGCCTGCTAAGCTTGCGAGCCTTGAGAAGCAAAAACCAGAGCAGAACCACTAAAGCTGTTCCCTTAAGACGACAGGCAACCCGAACCCATGTCCACACCCCGAGAAACCATCCTGCAAGCCTTGCTTGCGGCGCTTGAAACCGTGCCTGATGCAAGCGTGCTGCGCGGTGCGATCCTGCCCGAACGCATCCCTGCTGGTGGCCTGCTGATCCTGCGCGACGGCGATCCCGGCACGCCCGAGGTGACGCTCTCGCCGTTGCAGTTCCACTATGAGCACCGCGCCGAGGTCGAGGTGATCGTTCAGGGCAAGACACCGGCCGCTCGCGACGCCGCGTTTGATACACTGCTAGCAGCTTTGGCCACTGCGATCACAACAGACCGAACCCTCGGCGGTCTCTGCGACTGGGTCGAGGCCGAAGCCCCGCAGCCGGTCGACCTTCCTGTTGAAGGAGCCGAGGCATTAAAAGCGGCCATCGTCCCTATCATCCTGACCTACACCACCGCCGATCCATTGGGCTGACCCCCGTGGAATGAACTCCATCGAGATGACCCTCGATCGGCTGAACTCTAAACAATAAAGGAAACACACTATGGCACGCGCACAAGGGGCGCGGTCGCTGATGGCGGCTGCGTTCGAGACAACTTATGGAACAGCACCGGTTGGGGGTTACATGCAGATGCCGTTTGCCAGCACCTCGCTGGGAGCTGAGCAACCGCTGCTGGGCTCTGAACTTCTGGGCTATGGCCGCGATCCACTCGCCCCGATCAAGGATGCGGTGACGGCGGACGGGGATGTAGTGGTGCCGATCGATGCGGAGGCTTTCGGGTTCTGGCTGAAAGCCGCATTCGGGGATCCCGTCACCACCGGCGTCGGGCCCTATACGCATGTATTTGCGTCGGGCAGTTGGACATTGCCGAGCATCTCGATCGAGACTGCCATGCCCGAAGTGCCGCGCTATGCGATGTATTCTGGCTGTGTTCTGGATCAATTATCGTGGCAAATGCAGCGCTCGGGCTTGTTGACGGCGACCGCCAAGCTGATTGCGCAGGGCGAAACGGTGGCCACCTCCACGGCAACCGGAACACCAACCAGCTGGAACCTGCAACGGTTCGGGCATTTCAACGGGTCGATCAAACGCAATGGCACAGCGCTCGGCAACATCGTATCGGCCGACATCCAGTACGCCAATAATCTTGACCGCATCGAAACCATC
>CAKZNY010000188.1 GCA_937132145.1 uncultured Paracoccaceae bacterium
TCCGGATCAATCAACGAGTCCTGACCCAACTCCCACCGCCGAGCGAAGCGAGGCCCGGCCCAACGGGAAGGGATGTTGTTTTGCGTGCAAAACGATAACCCTGACGGGCGGGAGAGCGCCTTTATTCCGAGTATATCAACAAACAGGGGCACTCCCGCCCTTCGGTTGGGCCAAGCCTCGCTTCGCTCGGCGCTTGCATCTGGATTGGATCTATTCTGTTATCCAACAGACTTGCGGAATGCATCCATCGGGTAAACGCCCAGTATATCGAGGTGGGTGGTGAAATACGCCAACTCCTCTAATGCGCGGGCAACGGCGGGGTCGGTAGGGTGCCCCTCGATATCCGCGTAGAACTGTGTGGCCGTGAAATTTCCATTAACCATATAGCTCTCAAGCTTCACCATGTTCACGCCGTTGGTCGCAAACCCGCCCATCGCCTTGTAAAGCGCTGCGGGAATGTTGCGAACCTGAAACACGATCGTCGTCATCAGCCCCTCGCCCGTCGGGCGTTTGGGTTCTGCTGCCATCACCAGAAACCGCGTGGTGTTATGCTGGTTATCTTCGATATTCTCGGCCAAAGTCTCCAGCCCATAGATCGAGCCGGCCAGCTCAGATGCCAGCGCCCCCACCTCGGGGTTGCCATCTGCGGCCACTTGCTTCGCCGAGCCGGCCGTATCCGCCCCCTTGAGAGGCAAAATCGAGTGCTCCTTCAAAAACGTCCGGCATTGCCCCAGCAGAACCGTATGGCTCATCGCTTGTTTTACCTGTTCCAGCTTGGTGCCGGGAACAACCATCATATTGATGTGCACCCGCACGAAATGCTCGCCAATGATGTGCAAACCGGTTTCCGGCAGCAAATGATGGATGTCCGCAACCCGCCCGTAAGTCGAGTTTTCAACCGGCAGCATCGCCAATTCCGCCCGCCCGTCCTTAACCGCCGCAACCGCGCCCTCGAAGGTGTTACACGGCAGCGCTTCCATGTCTGGAAACATCTCGACACATGCTTGATGGGAGTACGCGCCCGGCTCCCCCTGAAAAGAAATTACATTTGTCATCAGTTACATCCCGCATCGGTCGTTTCGTCGCGCTTCTACACCTTGCAATGACATAGGGGAAGCGGCTAGAACTCTCCACAGCATATTAAGGGGCGCAGCCCCGCCCTATAGATAAGGTGAAAACACTTATGGATACGATGACAGCAACAAAGATTGTCGGCGGCGTTTGCGGCAGCCTCTTGATTTTCCTATTGGTTAAATGGGGTGCCGAGGTGATTTATAACCCGGAAGAGCATGGTGAAGTCGAAGCCGCCTATGTGATTGAAGTCGAGGAAACCGCGACAGAAATGGCCTCTGCCGAAGAGGCCGAAGTCGAAACCGGACCAACCTTCGACGAAATTTACGCCTCTGCGGATGCGGCTGCCGGTGCAAAAGTATTCAAGAAATGTAAAGCCTGTCACAAATTAGAAGACGGCGCGAATGCGACCGGCCCGTTCCTGTACGCAATTCTGAATCGCGAAATTGCAAGTGTTGCTGGTTACAACTTCTCCGAGGCGCTAACGGCGGTTGGTGGCAACTGGACTCCGGCACAGCTTAACGCCTTCCTGACCCGTCCGAAAAACTTCGCGCCTGGCACGAAAATGTCGTTCTCGGGTTTGAAAAGCGAATCTGATCGCGCCAACATTATTGCGTATATGGCAACAATCGGCGGCTAATCGCCTAAAATACCTGTAAAAACCGCGTTTCGGCGCGGTTTTTTGTGCCTTCACGATATCGTCGCGCAAACGTGGCTTGCATTCATTGCAAGCGCGGGTCTAGCATTGCTTAACGAATAGTTAATCAAATGGATGGAGGCAGTTATGATTCCCAGCAAAAGCAAAGCATTGTTAATGGCCACCAACGCCGACGATCCCCGCTCGCTGAAATGCACGTGGACCGGACTGGGTTTGGCGGTGATTTTCCTCGCCTTCGCAGCTATCTACGCCAGCTAGAATATCCTCTCGTGAAGATACTGTCTGCTAGCGCCGATGACGTTGATGCCATTGTTGCAATCTGGAACCCTCTCATCAGGGGCACCACAACTACCTTCAACAGTATCGAGAAAACGCCCGCTGACATAACCAATATGATCGCAGATTGCCGTACCTCCGGACAGGCGTTTCTGGTTGCCCTTCAAGACGATACCCTGCTGGGTTTTGCGCGTTACGGCGCATTTCGCGACGGCATCGGCTATGCCCACACAGCCGAACACACCGTAATTTCAGCAGATCAGGCACAAGGCAAAGGTGTCGGGCGCGCGCTAATGGCCGCACTGGAATCCCACGCGCGCGCCAACGAAATCCATTCACTGATCGCCAGCGTCGCTGCGGAAAACACCGCCGCCATCGCCTTTCACAAAGCACTTGGTTTTATGCAAGTCGCCCACATCCCCGAGGCGGGTCGCAAGTTCAATCGCTGGCTGGATGTGGTTTTCCTGCAAAAAATTCTTTAACCGAATGTTAAGAACCTTCGGTTTCACATTCCCGCCAATCTGTTAGGCTACAAATATGTCAGTATGGACCCGTATCGCCGAAGCACTCGCAGCCCTTGCAAAAGGGGAAGGGCTTTCTGCGATCTTCGAAAACTTCAAAAGCCCGCCGGAAAAAAGCGTGGCCTTTACGATTGCGGTCATCGCGCTTGGGGCGAAAATGGCCAAAGCTGACGGCGAAGTCACCCGCGACGAGGTGGTCGCATTCAGGCAAGTGTTCCAGATTTCGCCCAAGGACGAAGCACAGGCCGGCAAGCTGTTCGACCTCGCCCGCACAGACGTGGCAGGGTACGAAATATATGCCGCCAAAATAGGGAAAATGTTTGAAAACGATAGCGGCATTCTTCGCGATCTGGTTGAGGGCCTGTTCCACATCTCGATGGCCGATGGGCTCTACCACCCTTCCGAAGACGCCTTTATCGAAGACGTCAGCCGCATATTCGGCCTCCCCCCGCAGCTGTTCACCTGCTTGCGATCCCGCTATGTACCGGGCGCGGCACCTGACCCGTATTCCGTACTGGAAATCGACCACGACGCTGATTTGGATGCCGTGCGCAAAGCATGGAAACGTATGGTCCGCGAAGCCCATCCCGACAACCTGATGGCCCGAGGTCTACCCGCCGAGGCCATCGCCTTGGCCAACACCCGCCTGATAACGATCAATAATGCATGGACCGAAATCCAGCAAACCCACAAGGCCGCCTGATTTGCGCATCGCTACATATAATGTTGAGTGGTTCGAGGATTTGTTCGATAAAGACAATAATCTGGTGATGGATCAAGACTGGTCGCGCCGCTATGATGTGAAACGTGTAGATCAGACAACCGCGATTGCCCACGTAATGCAGCGTGTTGATGCTGATATCATGCTGATTGTAGAGGCGCCGAATATTGGTCGTACGCAAAACACAATCAAGGCATTGGAGAATTTCACCAAGCATTTTGGCTTGCGCCAAAATGCGGCCGCGATGGGGTTTGCCAATGACACACACCAAGAACTGGCCGTGATTTATGACCCCTTAGTTGTAAGCGTTTCGCACGAACCGCAAGGGATGATTTCGGATGGATCAAAGCCGGCGATAGCACCGCGTTTTGACAGCAATTTCCGCTACGATGTAGACCTCGATGGCAACGCCGAAGTGTTCGAATTCTCCAAACCTCCAATCGAGCTAGCGGTGAAACATCTGGCGAGCGGCGAGCGTTTTCGCATGATCGGGGTCCACCCGAAATCCAAGTCGACCTACGGCGCTAATACCGAAAAAGAAGAAATTGCGCTGAGCATCAAAAATCGGAAAAAACAATTGGCGCAATGTATATGGATACGTCAACGTGCCGATGAGCATCTGGCAAATAGTGACCCTCTAATTATTCTCGGCGATTTCAACGACGGTCCCGGCTTTCCGGGTTGCAACCAGATGTTTTCCCGTTCCGGTGTCGAAATTGTCTTGGGTTACGGCAGCGATACTGCCAACCACCTTGTGGAACCGCACGCCGATTTAATGCGGGACACCGATCAGGCGTGGACGCTGTCAACAAGTCGCTTCTACATCAGCAAGCATCACCGCTATCAGAGTGCTTTACTGGATTACGTGATGCTGTCGCAGGATTTGTACAAATCCACGAAAGCAGAATGGCGAATTTGGCACCCTTTCGACGACCCCGAATGCTTCAAGGATCCCAAAATGCGGGAGGCTTTGTTAACCGCCTCCGACCATTTTCCGGTAAGCGTCGATTTGAATTTTTAGGGGCTTTTACCCAGCCCCGCCGCACCTTATCTATATCAAAACGTTTTTGTAATTCTGGAGATTCCTATGTTCAAACACACCGAGATTTTTCGCGATAACCGCGAAGCAGCCGCCAGTGGCAACATGGGCGATCTGCCCGAGTGGGATTTGGACGACCTATACCCCTCTATCGACGGGCCGGAAATTACGGCTGACCTGAAGTGGCTGGACGTTGAGGGGCCTGCGTTCGGCACAGATTACCAAGGCAAGCTGGGCGATCTGGATGCCGAAGGCATGCTGAAATGCGTGCTGCGATACGAGCGCATTCAGCAAGTCGCGGGCCGCGTTATGTCTTTCGCAGGGCTGCGGTATTACCAAAACACCACGGATGCGGATCGCGGGAAGTTCATGGCGGATATGCAGGCGCAGATCACCGATA
>CAKZNY010000189.1 GCA_937132145.1 uncultured Paracoccaceae bacterium
GGCTTCGGCTTCGGCGCCACGCTCGCGGGCCTCGGCGTCAAGGAAGGCAGCCTCGCGGGCACCCTCGGCTTCGCGGATCTGGGATTCGCGGGCACCCTCGGCCTCTAGAATGGCGGCCTGTTTCCGGCCCTCGGCCTGAAGAATATCGGCACGTTTGGTGCGTTCCGCTTTCATCTGGCGGGCCATGGCTTCGCTGATGTCTGCGGGCGGCGAGAGGTCTTTGATCTCTACGCGGGTAACTTTGACGCCCCACGACTGGGAGGCCTCGTCGATCACGCTCAAAAGGCGGCTGTTGATGTGGTCGCGGTTGGAAAGGCTTTCATCCAGATCCATGGAGCCGATAACCGCACGAATATTGGTCATGGTCAGATTGGTCAGGGCGCGTTCCAGATCGCGGACCTCGTAGGAAGCCTGTGCTGCGTCAACCACTTGGTAGAAGGCCACCGCGTCAGCCATAACTATGGCGTTGTCTTTGGTGATTACCTCTTGCGAGTTGATGTCCAGAACGGTTTCCATCATGTTAACTCTTGAGCCGACTTTATCCATGATCGGAACCAGAAAATTCAGGCCCGGTTTCAGCGTGCGCGTGTAACGACCAAAGCGTTCCAGTGTCCAATGCTCGCCCTGTGGAACTGTCTTTACCGTCAGGTAAAGCATGATGATCGCAAAGACTAAAATCGCTAGTGCCGGTGCGCCGATTGTTTCTAACATGTGGTTTCCTTCCGTCGTGCCTGATTTCAGGCAACGTGTGTTGCAAAATTTTGGCGGGCGGTTGTAATGCCGTCGCGCCGTTAATGAATTATGCAACACATATGGGGGTTTGTCGCGGAATTGCAAATATTTTTTGGTTTGAGAACACGGTTGGAATTCTGCGTAATCGTCTCTACAGTGACGCAAATCACAGGTAAAACGGCAAAGAAAGCTGAATAATGTTCCTAGATACAAAAAACGACCCCGAGTTCACTCAGCCAACCCGTCAAATTTTAACAATGCTGGTGGTGTTGGGGATAGTTTTTGCGCTGGGGTATCTGTTATTCCCGACAGTATCGCCGATATTTCTGGTGTCGCCTTACCTGAACGGATTTATCGTTAGCGTGTTCGTTTTCGGTGTCCTTGCCAGTTTTTGGCAGGTGCGGACGCTGTTCTCGGCTGTTGGCTGGATCGAGGGGTTCGCGCTGGATCGGCCGGGCCATGAATTCGTCAAGGCCCCGCGTTTGCTGGCGTCTTTGGCCGCGTTGCTGAGCGATAGCCGATCACGCAAGTCGATCACCGCGTCATCGGCGACGTCGATTCTGGATTCCGTCAGCACACGGCTGGACGAGGCGCGGGATATTCTGCGCTATATCGTGAATCTGCTGATTTTCCTTGGCCTTTTGGGTACGTTTTACGGGCTGGCGACGACCATTCCCGCCGTTGTGGACACGATCCGCTCGCTGGCCCCGACCGAAGGGGGAAGTTCGGTTGACTCCTTCGCCAAGCTGATGGCCGGCCTTGAAGAGCAGCTCGGCGGTATGGGCACGGCGTTCGGGTCCTCGCTTCTGGGTCTGGCTGGGTCGTTGATTGTCGGCTTGCTCGAGATTTTCGCAGGGCATGGACAGAACCGTTTTTATATGGAGCTTGAGGAATGGCTGTCCTCCATCACCAAGGTCGGACTTGGCGGGGAGGATGCAGCGGGCATTGATGGCTCGGTTATTTCGGGGATGATGGAACAAACGACGCACCAGATTGACAGTCTGAAAGAACTGGTCATGCGGGGCGAAGAACAACGGATGCGCACAGACGGGCGGTTGGCCTCGCTGGCCGAGGCGATCAGTGTGCTGGCCAAGCAGATCAGCAATCAGTCGCGTAGCAAAGGTGGCGGCGGTGGTGGCGACACCGACGTGATGGAGCGTATCGCGAGCGGTCAGGACCGTATCGTCGATGCGTTGGGCAATATGGACGGTGGCATGGATGCCGAGGCGCGTATGCGGCTGCGTAATATCGATGTGCAATTGTTGCGCGTACTAGAGGAAATGTCCTCGGGTCGGCAGGATTCCATTGCGGAAATCCGGCAGGATTTCGCGACGCTTATTTATACTTTGCAGCAAGCCATTAATCAGGACGAGGGCTAGGCGATGGCCCGCTCGCGCCGATCAGGGAGCCGCAGCGAAACCAATATCTGGGCCGGTTTTGTGGATGCGATGACCGCGTTGTTGCTGGTTATCATGTTCGTGCTGTCGATCTTTATGATCATCCAGAACGTGATGCGGGAAACGATCACGGGGCAGGATGTGGAACTGAGCGACCTGTCGGCGCAAGTAGCAGGGCTGGCGCAGGCGTTGGGTCTGGAGCAACGGCGCGGAACGGATTTATCCAATCAGTTGGGCCAGCTTGATAGCAAGCTTTCGGACAGTGATGCGGCCTTGCAATTGCAATCGGCCTTGGTGGCTTCGCTTAGCAATGATCGGGATGCAGCGAACGTGCGGATCGCAAGTTTCGAGGAACAGGTCGCGGGGCTGATTACGCGCAATACGAATTTGAATGACCGTAACACCAGTTTACAGACCTCGCTCGCCGATTCCGAGCAAACGACGGAGGATCAAGCCGCCCAGATCGAGGCGGCGCGGGCGAGTATCGCGGAACTTGATGCCGCACGGGATCTGGAACTGACACGCAAAGAAGTCGCGCAGTTGGCTTTGGCGCGGGCGCGGGCCGAGATTGATGTCGAGGCCGAACAAGCACGCTTGGCGGCAGCAAAGGCCGATGCGTTGGAGGCGTTGGTCGCAGATTTGGAAATCAAGGTTGTAGATACCGAAACCGAGCTGGCAACCTTAAGCGACGCAGAAGCCGCGCGTTTGGTCGAAGCGGCTGCGGCGGAGGCCCTGCGCGCGCGGCTGTTAAACGCGGACACAGAGCTGACAGCCATGACACTGGCCTTGGAAGAGCAGCGCCAGAAGGCCGAGGATACGTTGACTTTGTTGGCGGCGGCGGAGGTTGCGAAACGCAAGCTGGATAACACCGAAGTCGAAAACGTTGCCGAGATTGATCGTAAGACGGCGTTGCTGGCACAAGCCAACGATTTGCTGGCAGGCGAGCGCGCGTTGTCGGCGAAAAGTCAGCGACAGGTTGCGTTGTTGAACCAGCAGACGGCGGCGTTGCGCCAACAGTTGAATTCGCTGCAAGGGTTGCTGAATGCCTCCAAGGCGGCGGATGTCGAGGCGAAGGTGCAACTTCAGACGCTCGGGTCAGATTTGAACACGGCGTTGGCGCGGGTCGCGGCGGAGCAAAAAGCCCGCGCGGAATCAGAATCGGCGCGAGCTGATCTGGAAGCGCGGGAGCGGGTGCGGCTTGAGGCCGAAGCGGTTGATCTGCGGAGTTTCCGCTCGGAGTTCTTCGGGCGTGTACGTGAAGTCTTGGGTGATCGTGAAGGCGTGCAAGTGGTCGGTGACCGGTTTGTGTTCTCGTCCGAGGTTCTGTTTGCGCCGGGTTCCGCAGAACTGGGGGCGGCTGGCAAGGCGCAGATTGCTGTTGTAGCAGCGGTTATTCGCGATATTGGCGACGAAATTCCTAGCGAGATTGATTGGGTGCTGCGGGTCGATGGGCATACGGATAAAATCGGTGTCGGGGCGGGCTCGGAGTTTGCGGATAACTGGGAGTTGTCGCAGGCCCGTGCCTTGTCGGTTGTTAGGTTCCTGATCGACCACGAGCGTATTCCGGCCAACCGTTTGGCGGCGACCGGTTTCGGGGAATTCCAGCCGATTGCGCTGGGTGATAGCCCGGAAGCCTTGGCCGCAAACCGCCGGATCGAGATGAAACTGACTGAAAAATAGAACTGGTTTCTGAAGTCTTTCAGGTGTTGGTAGGCATCCCCAGTGGACATGCCATCGTCAACGATGATGGCGGCGTCTCGGGAGACCATGATCTCGGCATTCCTTGGGACAGGTATGGTAAATCAAAAAAAAGGCCGGAGGGGTTAGCTCCGGCCTTTGGATTATTTCGCTGTCAGCAGCGGCGGTTTTTTGGTGCCGATGCGAATTTTGGGCAGGTCTTCGATCAGCAGATCGATGCGGCCGTCTTTGACCCCGACCTTGACCAGCCCACCTTTGGCGAGTTTGCCAAACAGCAACTCCTCGGCCAGTGGTTTTTTGATGTGCTCCTGAATGACCCGCGCCAAGGGCCGCGCACCCATGCGGTCGTCGTAGCCCTTGTCGCCCAGCCATGCGGCGGCTTTAGGGGACAGCTCGAACGTCACGTTCCGGTCCATAAGCTGCGCTTCCAGTTGCAGAATGAACTTGTCCACGACTTTCATGATCACGTCTTTGGATAGGGGCTCGAAACTGATGACCGCATCCAGACGATTGCGGAATTCGGGGGTGAAAGTGCGCTCGATCGCGGCGGTGTCTTCGCCGGTCCGGCGGGATTTGCCGAAACCGATAGCCTCTTTCGCCTGCTCTGCGGCGCCGGCGTTGGTGGTCATGATCAGCACGACGTTGCGGAAGTCGATGGACTTGCCGTTGTGGTCGGTCAGCTTGCCGTGATCCATGATCTGCAGCAGTATGTTATAGACATCTGGGTGGGCTTTTTCGATCTCGTCGAGCAGCAGAACGCAATGTGGTTGCTGGTCAACACCGTCGGTCAGTAGGCCACCTTGGTCAGACCCGACGTACCCCGGAGGGGCACCGATCAGGCGCGAGACGGCGTGTTTTTCCAT
>CAKZNY010000190.1 GCA_937132145.1 uncultured Paracoccaceae bacterium
ATTTTGTAGTTTTGGAAGTCGTTATCTTCAAGAATACGGATGTGATCCATGCCACTTTCGATCATCGCATCGGGGCACGGCTCGCCGTATTTCTCCATCAGATGCTTTTCCAATGATCCCGCGTTCACGCCGATACGAATAGCGCAACCGTGGTCTTTCGCCGCCTGGATGACGTCGCGCACACGTTCAGCAGACCCGATATTGCCCGGATTGATCCGCAGGCATGCAACACCGGCTTCGGCCGCCTCAATCGCACGTTTGTAATGGAAATGGATATCCGCCACGATTGGTACGGGGCTGGCCTTGACGATTTCGCGCATGGCAGCGGTCGAGGCCTCATCGGGGCATGAAACCCGAACAATATCGGCCCCTGCCTCCGCACATTCCATAATCTGCGCAATCGTCGCCTTGGGATCGGATGTTAACGTATTGGTCATCGTCTGCACGGTAATGGGCGAATCTCCGCCAATGGGCACATTGCCCAAATGAATTACGCGGCTTTTGCGACGTTCAATATCACGCCATGGGCGAATAGGGTTATGTGACATACACGAGTTCCAATTTATGCAATCTATCTTAAAGAATAGATAAAGCTGATCACGACCAATGTCACCCCATCCAATTCAGGGGGGCTATTGGTTCAGGCCCGCAACATTCTGGCTGCGCCACGCTTCGGCCGCGACTTGCAGCGCAACGGAGGGGTTATCCACCTCGGCCATGGTCCCGGCAACGGACGTCGGCAAAAGCGAAATATCACGCACAACCGTATCAGTGCGGCTAAGCGGGCCGTAAGCCTCGTCGTCGATCATCACGTACACAGCCGTTGCATTTCCCGCCCGCAAATAGGCCGTCGGCGCATCGTCCGGCAGCAAATACTGTTCGCCAGCAGCAAGGATTTTTTCAAAAATGATCGTGCCGTTTTCCTGATAAACCCGCACCCATGCCTCTTGCACGGCAACGATGCTTACGCTTGGCACATGCGGCGTCTCGCTTACACGCGGCGAGCCTTCGGTCACAGCGGCGATTACGGGTTCGAGGCGTTCGTCTTCTTCAAAAGCCGCAAATTCGGTCAAGGCTGCGTCCGGATTAATCGCGAAAATCGGCCCGTCGCGCGGCTGGACCACGGGAACGTCCAATTCACGACGCGAATACAGGATCGAGGGGTCAGCGGCCAGCTCGATGCTTGATGCAAGGAACCCATCGGGGCCGTTAGAACTGGCGGCCCCCAGATTATCCGGCTCAAAAGCGACCATCGGGTTATCCTCGATTGGCGCGAATTCGACCCGCTGAATGTCTTGTAAAACGAACCACGCCCCGTAGCCCAGAATTGCAACCACAGCCGCCAACACCACCGCAGGTCCGGCCGCCGCAATCGCTCCGCCCGCTGTACCACTACGCCCATCAACGCCATTGCCAGGCATGTTGGGCGTCCAGGATTGTGGGTCAGTAATGGGTTGCAGGTCCGTGTTTTTTTTCTTCGCAGGGGCCACGC
>CAKZNY010000191.1 GCA_937132145.1 uncultured Paracoccaceae bacterium
GATCAGGGCTTTGTTCATGCCGTTGTTACTGCTGTTGTTAGGTGTGCTGTTCCGTCTTTGGGTCTGGCTTTGGGTCTGGCGTTGGTTTTGGAGTTGGAACTGGCTTCGGGTCTGGCTCCGGCTTCCGGCCTGGTCCCGGTCCAATCTTTGGGTCTGGTCCCGGTCCAGTCTTTGGGTCTGGGGATGGTTGCGGTGCGATGCCAGGCCCTGGGGCCGGTTGCGGGCTTGTGGTGGTCGCAGGTTTGACACCAGGTGTTGTTTGAGGCTTGTCCGCCTCATCGCCGCCCCCGATGTTTGGTTTGGTGGTTGGTTGCGGTTTCTGTCCTGGGTCGGTTTGTGTAGCCGGTGCGGCCTTTGTGTCGGGCTGGCGGTATGGCTGCGTTTTGGTTTCACCAGGCACCGGTACATCGCGGGCTTCGTCGGACGCACCAATATTGGGAATTGCCCGCGGCAGCCGCAAATTCCTTGGCGAGGCTAGCCCGACTCCGACTCCGGCTATTATTGGTTTTACGATTCCACCAGGAGCGCGTATCACCTGTCCACCGGAAGCGCTTGATACCTGGGTTTTAATCGTGCGCTCGCGCGCTTTCTTGCGCTTACGGGCGTCGCTCGAAGTCTTTTTTTTGCTCGTGATTGTTTTCAACATACGCGCCCGGGATTTTTTACTCGGAGTTGACTTTTTGGGGATCCGGGAGGGTTTCGGGTTCCTTGATCTCGCGACTATTGCATTGATCTGGCGCTGGACTTTGGGGCTCAATCGACCCGAGTGGGTTCGCCCTTTAACTCCCCCCCGAGCTCGCCCAGCAAACGCAACCAACAACATCGCTGTCTCGCCGGCGACCAGATCCGTCAATTTCCAAAAATCTCCAACGGTTCGCAGCTTGGGTAGCCTGGTCGGTTGTGCCGTCACCGGACCTGACCGTCTGGCTCCCTGACCACCTGACCTGGCCTGACTATCAATCTCGCGTTGGCGGGCCGCTTTGCCCTTCGCCGCCGGATCGGTTTTTGTTGCCTGGCGAGCTGACCCGATTTGCCGATCTATCTCGCGTCGCTGAGACTTTGAAAGGGATTTGCTGGTCGCTGATTGCCCGCCCTGGGCCGAACTGATTTGGGATGAGATCGATCGTGCCGACGCTTTTTTCTGAGCGGCCTTTGCTTTAGCGGCGGCGGTTGTCCTGGCCGCGGCTTTCCTGGCCGCCTCTTTGCGGGCTCTGAGTTTAGCGGCGGCGGTTGTCCTGGCCGCGGCTTTCCTGGCCGCCTCTTTACGGGCTCGGGTTTTTGCAGTCTCACGGAATATCGGCTGGCCGCCGCCTTCCATGTTGTCGTCGATTCCCATCAGGGTTTTACCTTTTTGCTAACTTCGTTTTTTCGGGGCTTCGCCAGGCTATCGATCAGCCATTGCGGTTTCGATTCTGCGGTTATCACGACAGGGCGGTCGCCTGTTTTTTGGTCGATGGGGATTTCATCCCATGCCTGAGCTGTCGCGGTGGATTCAGCGACCAACCGGGTTTGATCATCTTCCCAAGTGATTTTCGGGGTCGAATAAGTGATCGTGATCAGGTCCTGGCCGGTAAGAGTCTCGAGTGCCGACAATACAGCTTCCATGTCGATAGAAACGCACTTGCCCGAATAGTCGTTACAAGACTCGAAATACCAGGTGTCTCCATTGTGCGGGCTGATTGGAGTAACGTTTCCTGCCTCATCACGCACGAATACTTCCGCAGAGGATGCAACGTCTTTTGAGTAGATGTGGGCTTGATTTGCAATGGTGGATGGATCAGATCCAACTGTGAAACTCAACGCCCCAGTTGAACCTAATCGCATGCGCTCAGTTGCCGTCGATGCGTTGTTAGCGGTTTTCCAAATAAAGGTACCGTCGAGTTGATTTCCAGCCGGAACCGCGTCTTGAATAAGTTGAAATACACCGGCGACACTGACGGTGTCCACTCCGTCATCAACAGCCCAGAGTGTTTCGCCAAGAATGTCGCCATTTTGAACAATCGTGTACGTTCCGTCATAAATTGCTGCATCCCGGCTTTTTACGAACCATTGCCGAGGGCCAGTACTATCGTTGGACCACCGTCCGATAATTAACGATGAGTCCTGGTTACCTGTGCCGAGTACCTGAAATTCAGATACTGTGCCGTTCGCTGCCGCTTGGGCTGTGTGCCCGATCACTACCCCGGTACCGTTTGCCCAGAACGTATCATCGGTCACAGATATTGTGCTGCCATCGTCGGCTGTGATGCTGTCTAGGGCGATATCGGCAACATTTGTGATGTTATTGTCCGAAACCGAAAGCGACGTGCCGACGAGAGCGGTGAAAGTGCCGGCTGCGGGCGTAACCGAACCGATCATTCCGTCGATCGTGGTTGCCGTTAGAGCTCCGTTCACGTCGAACAGTGACGCCGGCGAAGCTGTACCGATTCCTATCCGGTCGTTTCCGGAGTCGAGATACAAAAGATTGGCATTTGTATCCCCCTCGAACCGGGTATCGGAATCGTCGCCGTCCTCGTTGACGGTGATCCCCGAGGCGAACGTTTCGTTATCTCCGACAGAGCACGATCCCGAAGCGGCCAAAGCACATGGCGTCGACCGCAGGGCGACAGCAAACAGGATCGCAAGCACCGCCAGGACCAGCGCCAGCGACGCCACGAATTTGTTTGATTGACTTAAGACAGCGGGCATAACGATCTTCCCCAAATCCAGCCGGCGGCGCCGGCTATAACTATTCCTGCGTAAACCACCACACCAGGGCTGCGAGCAATCCAAATGTGATACCAAGCCGGAGCAGGCTCGACAGCACTTCTTTTGCCAGCCATCCCACGATTGAAAAAAGAAACAATGTTCATATCCTCATGCCTGTTCCTGGTGGCGAATTGAAAGCCAGCTCGCTACGATCAAGATTGCCCATAGCAGCATCCACCAGGCCGGGATCCATCCATTGATCATCCCGATCGCCGGCGGGACGCCTCCGACGAACAGGGCCATCGGTGTGAAGCGGGTTTTCATAAACACGAACCAGGCCAGGATCATGCCGAGCCCACTCATGCCGATCGCGTACCCCATTTCACGCGGCCCTGAAACGACGGACGCGATCGGATCTGCGAAGTAGGTGTAAAACAGCCCGGCCGTGGTTTCCGAGATTGCCGCGGTAATATCCGCACCGAACGGACTGCCGAGAACGTCAGTCGTGGTCGTACCGAGCGATATTTCGTCGGCCGCTGATGTGAGTTGAACTGATCCGACAACGCCCGTAATCCCGGTTTGTGACCGTGAAAAGGTGTAGGTCATATCGAAGTTGTTAGGGCCGTAATCCTGAATCGTTCCGGTAGCTGTCGGGTTCGCCCAGGTGTCCTCAACAATCGAAAGGGCGTCAAATCCCCAGTGGGCGACGATTACGGAATTGTTGACCAGGCGAATGTCTCGGATGATCCCGGCGCTGAGTGAGTCGCCAGATTGGAAGTCAGGCGCCGCCGCCGGTGCTGTTATCGAGGCCAGGTCGGTATCGCACGACGCTACATTCACGCCGTTCCGGTCGATAAACAGATCATTGCCGGCCGCCGCGACAAACCGCATGGTGAATAGCTGATTTACGTTGGTCCAGCTCGAGTCCCATGTGAGCAAACATGTATCGGAGTCGACTTGCGCCACGACTTTCAACACCCCGAGATCGTTATCGAGTCTCAGCCGGTAACCGTCATTCCCGCTGGTGTTGTAGTGGCCCGCCAGGATCGCATCCTGGGGAGTGGCGTCTAACAGCTCGAGTTCAACGTCCAGGGTCAGGTTGTTCGATATATCCATAAGGACATCATCGGAAGCGTCCATATCGTCGGCACCGGTGAATAAGATTCCCTGGTTCCGCTTCTGCTCCGGCGACCCGATGTAAAACCGAACGGTTTTTGTCTGGTTGTTCGCCAGGCTCGGCAGGTGGACCCAGAACGGCGCCGTGGTACTGGTTATTTCCTGGGCGAGTACGTCGACCTCATTACTTAGCGACCCTTGTATCGGCCGAATGTCCCACGCCCGGGAGTCGAGTTGTCCGTTTGCGATCAGGCCAGATGCGTTGAACGGCACTCGATACGCTTGATTGGTGAGCGCCCCGCCACTGCTGTTCGTAATATCTATATCGACCTGGTAGCAGAAATCGGACGGCAGGGTGTCGGAAGCGTGGGCAGATCCACAGAGGGCACCGCCACCAGGCGCGATGAAAAGCACAAGGGCAGTCGCCACCAGGGCGAGCGCCGGCCACCACCGCGTTCGTGTGAATCGCCGGACGGTGCTCACGGTGTCACCCGCCCGAAGATGCCGCCCAGGAAGTTCGACGCCAGGCCCGCCATCTGAATCGTGACGTGGAAAAGGTACGGAATCGAGATCAGCATAATTCCGTACCTGATCGGCTGCGTCCAACCCTCCCATATCGGAGATTGGAGCATCATCGAGCGGGCCATGAACGCGAGCCATTGCCCCGACTGTTTGGCGAACTGCCAGGTCCCTGAAATCGGGTTAGTTGAGCCGCCGACTGTGGCCTGGTCTATCGAAACCTGTTCGGGATTCGCCACGGTATTGGCGAAGGTCTGGAAATCCGAGGTTGAGCCCGAAACGGCCGATGGCGACGATTCCAACTCAACGATAGTGGTGATCATTGCCAGCATCCCCCACAGGATGAAAAACAATGCGCTGATCTTGTAACTCATCAGGTGCCGACCTTTCGCAAAATGAACATGCCGGCGATAAACGAGAGGCCGACGGCGGCGACTGCCACAACGGATACCGAAGGCCCGCGCACGAATATTCCGATCATCGCTACCGTTACAAATCCGGCGCTCGGGATCACGTATTCACTGGTTTGCTGGAATAGCCACCAGAACACGACCCCACCGATACCGATGAAGAATATCGTTGCCATCGCACCGCCCGAGATCCCGCCCAGTAACGCACCGATATTTACGAACGCGGTTGGAAGATTGGTCAGGGCTGCATCGGTGTCGAGAGTGTCCTGCAGCGCGACCACTGATGATGGCGTCGCGTAGGCCGTTGCAATCGTTTTATCTGAAGCCGCCTGGAATCGCTCCGGAATTATCTGGTCCATGATCGAGAGAGCTTCGACCGATAGGATCCGCCCGCCGGTTGTAATCAGATTGTTCGTGACGTAACTGTTCAGTCCCAGGCTCCGATTCGCCTCGAGTGATCGCAGATCTGCCACAAGATCGGAACCGAGCTGGGTGCGCTGGGAATCTACATCTGTCGCCGCCGCGTTCCATACAACCGGAAGGCACGAACGGGATTGGACCGTGTAAAGGCTGGCCGACGATTCGACGCAGCCGTTCACGGTCGTATCGCCCCAGGTGACCGCATGGCCGGCAGAGAGGTACGCCCCGCCGATCGAGTGATTGATTCTCGGCACCCTGGTCTGCAATTCCAGCGTTCCGGTCGAACAGTCGGCGCCGCAGTTCTGGTACAGCGTCACATACGCCGCATCGGAGGGCAGAGAGGTTTCGTTTGTTGGCTCAACCGGATCCGCAATACAGCCGCCTTTGTCGACCAGCTCGGCACACCAGGCTTCGGGTGAACCGGGTGGCGGGCTGGCGGTCGTGTACGTCGGTAACTCGTAGCGGATCAGGCAATACAGATCCCCGGTTTCGATGATGTTTCGATAACAGTTGGCGTTATTCGTTGAGAGCGTGGGTGCCGGGCCGCCAACAGCCCGGACGTGTTCAGCCGGCGCGCCCGCGAGGGCGATGGCGATTAAAACAGTGACCGTCGCCAGGCCAAGGGCTATTCGTCCCGCCCACTGAGCGAGACTGCCAGAATATATGACTCTACGAAAAACCATACAGATAAAATCAGGGCGAGCCCAAAAGTACCGATGTTTAGTAAAGGGTCGCCGGTTGTGGACACATCGAAGAAAAGCCACCAGAGAAATATTGATGCGATCGCTATAAACGCCGGAAGAAACATTTTTTAAACGCGGTGATCCGGCACGGCGCTAATGTGCCGTGCCGGATTGGTGAACCAGTTGACGTTTTCGCGGGTGGTTAGCCGCGGGTCTTGAGAAACCACAACAGAAGGCCAATCGGGGCAAATCCCAGAACGAGCTGGGAAATGTCTATGGCGCTCTGGAAGTTCGAGCTCGCGCCGGAAGTTCCCCGGGCCTCTACGAGATTGGTCTCCATTATGGGGAGAGCAATCATCAGAATGACCACTGCGATTACCGCTAGGATAATGCCATTCGGTTTGTCCATATAAAGCCTCGCATTTGCTTGTTGTCATCGCCTGTACCCCACGACTAGGATCCCGGCGAATACGGCCAGAAGGCCGAATCCGAATATCGCCTGGACGTTATTGATCGATAGATCGAGTCCTGTTGATATTCCGGTTGCCGTTGCCCTGGTGGTTTGCAGGTTTTCCAAGATCGTTGGCATGGCCAGGGTGAATAACATCGCCCCGAGCACGATCACGATCAATATCAAACCTACGCGTGGATCCATGCTGAAAGCCTAAGCGACATACATATGGTGGTCGCGGCAGTGGGGGCCTCTACAGTTGGTGGAAAGCACTAAGCCCCTTATGGCCTATTTAATAACTCAGCATTGAAGGTCTGTATTGCCTGATTCATCACCTCGATTACCTGTACGGGTCAAAGATGGGTTCACAGGGATGGGGGCTGAAGAACATTCGCTGGTCACCCAGGCTGACAAGGCGCTTACACCGGCACCGAACGACCCGCTCATTAAGCTGGTGACCGGCGGCAGAACACCGCCGGAATTAGGGCCGGACCTGGCGTATGCCCTCGCTGATTCGTTCTCGGACGGAATCGAGATCGAGGGGTTCCCTCAAATAAAAGGCATGTCCTATATGGGGCACGTCGCCGTTTCTACGTCCATGACCCTCATTTCAGTGAACGGGGAATCTCGAAAAGAAAAGGTCCAGGTATTCACCGGGTTTATTGGCAACGTCCGGAGGGGTTTGCGATCGGCGTTTGGCCGCGGATCCTATGACCACGATTTTGAGGACGGTGTTAAATGATCGGCGGTATGTCTCCAATTGCGATCGGAGTGATCATCAGCGCCATAGTCGGATTCATTTATTTACAACGCGCAAAGTCGGGTGCCGGTAAAACCCCGAAGGAATTTCGCACCGAGATTCTTTTGTTCACCAGGCGTAACGAGGTTTACCGGCAAACTGTTGAAAACCGAGGCGGACTGATGTTGCCGGCTATTGGACCGTTTGGATTTGTCGAGAACCAGCTCTCAGTGATTGCGGCCCGCCAGGGTCGTATCTGGCGTAAATACCCATCAGCTGCACAAGTTGAGGCTGCCCGCCGTCGTTTCACGGTCTACGTCGTGCGCGAGAACGACCCGACGCCTCTCACATTGGGAGCCGGATTTCATGTCGGATACCAACCCTCCCAGGTCGACACTCAAACACTGAGCGATCTTGAAGATCTAAATACCCGGGCAGCGGGGGCAATAGCGCGACAGGAAGGAAGTCACAAAGATGCCTTTCAGAGTCGGATGGCGCTCGCCGCGGTATTAGCCGTAATCGGTACAGCGGTGATATGGGGCGCAATTATTGCGGTGGGGTTGTTGAAAGGAATCGACGTATTTTGACAACGAAGACAAAAACGACCGGTGCCCGGCGAAACGGGCGTAATTTAGAGGCGGTTCCAGTAATCGAAGTGCCGATAATTACGTTTGCCGACGGCACTCCGGCAAAGCTGGCACCGGACACGAATCTAATCCCCTGGCCGCAATTTATTGCGAAATCGATTCGATCAAACCCGGGAGTCGGGTTTGTAATGTTTGGACTCGCCGCTGCTTTCGGTTCGATTGCCTTCATTTACACGAACAATGTCGCACCTGATTTTTCTTTAATGGCGACAGCCTGGGCTGTGGTTGCCGGAGTGCTGGTCGGCGCCCGGATCATCGACCCGCTCACAACCCGGCTGGTTATCGTGATTCACCCGGACGCCCACGGGGAGGCCCACATCGACTACCAGATGTGGGACCGGAAGCTCGAGGCAACATGGCCCGACATTCTTAAACTCACGATGGGTAAGAAACGGGTGATGTGGCTCGACGCAATGAACGACGATGGGATCCGGCCGTTCTATCCCTGGCTGGCACCAATACCGCAGCGCCACAAAGTCGGGTCGGTCGAGGTACTACCGGTAACAGGCGGGCGGGTGTTTCAGATCAAGGCAAAAATGGCAACTACCACGCGATTGCTGAAATACCGGGCGCCGGATCCTCGAGAGAAATTCCAGCAGGGAATGATCGCCGTCGTGATCGGTGTTTGTATCCTGGCGATGATTATGGCCGGGGGCCGGGTTGAGGATATGTTTAATTGACGACCTCTGTAACGGCCCCAGCGTCAAAAACGGCGGGCGAAGTCTGGACGCCGCCGGATGCAACAAAGATCCCGGTCCGCAGCCAGTCCTATGTAATCGGCCTTTTCGGAAAAAAGGGATCCGGTAAGTCAATCGTAATGTGCTATTTCGGGCTTGACGCCATCGAACACGGCCGGCCGGTTTACTACTATCCGAGGGATTACGGCCTGGTCGGTGGGACACCGATGGAACCCGACGAGCTGGTAAGCATCCCTGAAAAGCTCGACGGCGCCACCGTCCTGATTGACGAGATCCAGGAACTTCTCTCGAAATACCGCACGAACACCCTGGCGTCGCAGAACCTTATGGCGATGTTCAGACAGGTGCGAAAGAGATCTTCGGACGTGATATTCACCTCGAACGATCACGGGAGTATTAATCACGGGGTTGTCGGGCAGACCGACATACATGGGTTTTGCACGTTCTACCAGGACCATCGGTGCGATAACCGTGAGTTCCACCTCAAATCATGTGACGACCTGGTGGTTACACAGTGGACCGACACGCAGGGCGCACACGGAACCATTCCGGACCGGAAGGATGGTCGCAAGCGATACCCGGCGATGCTGGCGAAGGTGAAGCGGTTTTACGGGTATTACAACACCGAGTCGATCGCAGATCCGGTAGATCTTTACAAAATATCCAAACGGACGATCCTCGCTTCCCAGGCCGAAGAAAAACTCGGAATGACATGGGCGGAATTCGATGACTTGCTACGGAATGAAATCGTGCCGTCCCTGGTGTTCGCTGATAACCCTGTTACAACCATCGTTCCGGGCGGGTTTGTGCGCCTGCTGATGAGGGAGCGGAAGATCAACATTGATCCAACATCGCTGGGCGTGCGCCTGTCGAACTTGGGACTTACGAGAACACGAAACAAACATAATAATATCTACGCGCTCCCGCCGGCCGACCGGATGTTGGACTGGCAGGACGGGTTATGGAACGCCTCGGATCCCGACGCGTGATCAACCGGGCAGTTGTCCTGGGTATCGTCCTGGCGATCGGAACGTTCACATCGGGCTGGATCGTCGCTGATTCCGTGCTGATGGGCTGGGCTGGATGGCTGGTCTACAAACGGCAGATATCGATTCCCTGGTGGCTGACCGTGCTGGCCGGCACGGTCACACTTTCCGCAGTCCTGGGGTCAGATCGCGGCACGACGCTCTATATGGCCGGCCATATCCTGCTATTGGGAATCGTTGGGATCCATGTGCACCGGTCGGGTGTCCGGCCAGGCGACATAGCGATCGGAATGGTTATCGGCCTTGTGGCTCAAACAGCGGGCCTATTGGCGGCCTGGTCGGTGTATCGACCCAGCGGGTTCGCGCTCAACGCCTCACAGCTCGGGCAAACCGGACTAGCCGTGTTAATGGTCACTCCCCGATTTGGAGGGTTGGCCGGCATCGCAACCGCGGCGATAACGATCGGGGTGTCCCAGTCCCGGGCGGCAGTTGCGGCCGGCGCATTGTTTACCGCGGCATCATTCCGTAGGGATCGGTGGCTTGCGTTCCTGGTGGTTGGTAGTGTGTTTTTTCTCGCAGCTGTATCCCAGGGACCAAATACACTGGCCAGGCTGGGGATCTCGACTGATACCAGCTCGGGCCTGGTCCATACCGACCAGATCGAAGGGACCATATCGACACGCCTCGATTTGATATTCACCGCCGGAGATCCAGGTCGGGCGGCGGTGGTGGCCGATGCCGCACGGAATAACGTGGACCCGCCAGAATTACGTGCCCCCAGGCTCACACCGACCGGCTACGGCCTGGGCGCGTACGTCCAGGGGACCGGATTGCAACGGCCGCACAATATCCCGGTCCTGATGGCCTTTGAAATGGGGCTGTTGACCCTGGGGCCCCTTTTGGTCCTCGCGTGGGCTGTGTGGCGACGCTATATCCCGATTCCGGTGATTGTGGGCTGGATTGGACTCTGGATGATCGTTGAGGAACCGACCGCCAGGCTCGAGGGGCATTTTCTGATCGCCGCGGTGATTATCGGTTCTCTCGCCCTTGCCCGAGAGCCCGCCAGGCGGTCAACGGCCAGGCCAGGCCGTAGAGTGCTCGGATTGCGCTGATGTTCATCGCGTTCGCCGCGAGTTCGGGGCGGTCCATAGTGAACTGCATTACCTGGGCGTCGACGTACTCCCGGAAGTGTCGCATCGTGAGCCAGCCCGCCGCATACCAGGCAACCAGGAATAGAAATATGTAAATCACGGCACTCGCTCCATAAACCCGCCCGGGTCGCTCACCAACTGCAAATAGATCATTGTTGTTTGTAGGTTCGAATGACCGAGCCAATGAGATACAACGTTGATCGGAACGCCGTTCATTAGCCAGTACCGAGCCGCTGAGTGCCGCAGGGTGTGAGTGCCGCAGGGTTTACCGTCTGGGATCGCTCCGATGGCGTAGCAGCTTTTGAGAGATTCTTTATACCATTGCCACGCCCTTTGCCTGGTCACACCTACCATTGCTTCAGTAGCGCCGATTTTCCACATTCCGAGAACTGCTGAGAGTGCGGCGTTCAGCTCGAAGTGAATCGGAACGATCCGATCTTTTTTGCCTTTACCCTGGCGAACCTTGATTTCAGGAGTTTGGGCGTTCAGGTGAACATCGGCCGGTGTTACGTGGATCGCCTCACTCACCCGGAGGCCAGCTCGCCACTGCAGCAACATGCAAAGCCGGGCGCGAGGGTTGGGCGCAAGCTGCATCAGGGAACCGACTTCATCCGGTTCTAAAAACTCAGGTAGTTTCTTGCCTTTACTTTTCGTTCCGGGCTTTTGTAAAGCTGGGGGCTGGGTTTTATACAAACCTTTACCGCCCCGCCTACGTACGACAGCGTTTGATTGGGGCAATAGTTTTACCTTTCCGAGTCTTGTGTCAAAGTATGAATTTACCGTTTTGTGTTATCCTTACAAATAGAGCCGTGAGGCTCTTTGGTGAGCGACCTGGGTTTTCTTTGCCGAGAGACCAGGTCGTTCGGTTTAAGTTCGTGCCCGCTCCCGCAGGCGATCGCAGATACGTCCACCAGGTATTCCCTGGTGTCGATGTGTTTGAACGCATCAACACCGTCCCAGGTACCCATATACATGTAACGGCCGGCGTAGTTCTCTGCGCCTGGGGTGTCAGATAGCCGGCCACTAG
This sequence comes from uncultured Paracoccaceae bacterium, assembly GCA_937132145.1. Lineage (GTDB taxonomy): Bacteria > Pseudomonadota > Alphaproteobacteria > Rhodobacterales > Rhodobacteraceae > NORP23. The sequence continues at coordinate 11,536 of CAKZNY010000191.1, forward strand.
CGATCGCCTCATCGAACACCGTTTCGGGATCTTTAAATGTTGGTTCAGGCATGGGTTTACCGTTTCGTTAAAGACCCGGCAGCTCGAGCCAGAGGTTTCGACCTCTGCGCGGTTGGTTGTGCCAGTGATTTGTGCAGAACGGCCAATATTTATGGACCGGCGCAATTTGAGTGGTGCAGCGGGGTTCGGCGCACCTGTACCAGTACGGCGGCGCCTGGCCCTGGGCAACTGGTGCGTGTGGATCCTCGATTCGATCCGTTTCGATAATCATTCCTGTTCGTCGAACCATCAGGTGGCCAGCCCGTTCGACTCAGTGATATGTTTCAGCTCGAGAGCATGTCGTTCACACGCGTTGGTCGAGTGTTCGAGACTCCACAGCGAGATTCGAAGAACGAACACGGAATCTTTATCGCAGGATCCCGACGTGCATTTCATGCCCAAATTTTTTGGGTGATCAGCGTTCACAATGACCACGGTGATTGGTGAATTCATCCGATCGTCCGATCGGGGCGCACTACTTCCAACTCATGCCCCCCAAATTCCCAGCCGCAATTCCTGCAGTGAAGTGAGTTCCAGGTCTCGGAGATCGAATCAAGCTCGACAGCACCGGTTTTGCAATGCGGGCAGGAGTTGTAATAGGTGCGGGGTTCATAACGAACCCGTGGAGTGGGTTTACGATTGCCCAGCTCCACCTCGAATTCGTCATACAGCCTGAGAGCCCGCGGGTGGTTCTGGATTACTCGATGAACGGTTCGCCTCGAAATCCTGTGGTCCCTGGCAATTTCCTTACTGGAAACACCTTTGGTTCGCATTGCAACGATTTTCGAATTCCTCTCGAGGGCCCGGAATGTTCTTATCGTCGCCTTTGGTGCGTACTCGGCCAGGTCAAACGCCGTTTCGTTTTCCCCTGGTTCACGATAGAATTGTTCTTGTAGAGCCACGAATTAGTCCCTTTTGGTTTTGCGTAAGCGCTCACCGATCTCTTAGTTGGTGGGCGCTTTTCATTTCTGATTGATCTGCGTCGTAGTCACGCACTTGTTTGATTTTTTTTGAAACAGTCGTGAAATGAATCCCGTACTGCTCGCCGATCCGTTTCAGGGTGTAGCCCCTATCTTTGAGATTCGCCATATCTCGATTCCTGGCGTATTTAGGCAGAGGCAATCGGTAATCTCCATTTCTCAGCCTTGTTCGTTGCACCGAACCAATCATTCCGATGCCGGGAGTAATCGTTCCGCTGACAACGTGTGGATTAGGGCTTTTAGTTTCTTCCGATATTTCTTGTTCACCTGGGTTTTCATCCAGCGCCAATAGCTGACCGAATAGCTGGTATCACCGCGACCGATGAACTTAAGAAAGCCGCCGCAGATGGCGCAGGTCGCGGTGATGTGCGGACCAGATCGGAAAATTTTTGGTAGCCCGAAATAAGTACATTTCAGGCACGTTATTTTGGTGACTCCTGTGAACACAGTAATTCCCAACTAAATCCCTTAACCCGATGCACCGACCCAACCATTCCGAAGCCAGGAATAGTTGTGCCGCCGCATCGGCAGGATGGCAGTCAGTCCCGATGATTGTTATGAGGCGTTATAAAAATCAGGATTGCTGACATTCCTTTTTTTTGTTCCGATACGGATTCCGACGATGCCAAATGCACTACATAGGATTCCGTGACTTGGCATGAGGCGGCGCAAAAATGGTGAAAAGATCCCTTTCCTAGCAAGTAGTAAATTCATATCCGCACTAGCTCGAGGGGCCTACCGACCAATTTCGAACCGTCACACGCTCGCTTATGTGAGAGCCGGGCGGTTTAGCTCCCAACTCAACTGCTACTAGCTGGCGATGCCAACTGTTCTATTACCGCGAGCTAATTCAGGGGCGTTTGCAGAGAAACGTTTGAATTAGTCCCTTTTGGGCTAAATAAGGGCGACAACGCATAAAGGGGTGCGTTCAGAGGCCGTCGCATGGCCGTGGTGGTGTCTGTGGACTCCGGAGCGTCTTGCACGCGCTCTACGGAAGGCGAAACCGAGCCCTGGGCGTCAGTTGGGAGGTTGGACAACTGTTCACCACGCACCAGGGCCGATTTCAGGAGGTCGCCGGCGCAATGACTTGACGCTGGCGAAATATCGAGGGTGTGCTGCGAGCAGCCACACCAGTTGGTCTGACCGGGTTCTTGTTTTACGAACAAAGGTGAAACGTAAAGGGGCTTCAAGATGCGAGGCTCCGGGTTCGTGACAGGATTTTGTTGGCGGGGATTCGCCAGTGGCGGCCAACCTTGATGGCGCCAACGAATTCGCCCTGCTCACACCAGCGCGTAATTGACCGGGGATGTACGCGTAATATTCGCGCGACTTCCTCGGACTTTAGCAGGCGAGCTCCGTTTGTCAGTTTCATTGCGGGGAGTGTATTGTCTTTGCGCTTGTCCGTCAAATTCATGGGCGCTTGTTGTATTGCGTTGTTGAACTTACCTGCCGACGCCTGTCGCATTGCTTCGTGAGTTGGGCCGTCGCCTTTTGGTTTCATCAGGGGAGTGTATGTGGTATTACACTTGTCCGTCAAACACCTGTGTAATTCAGGTGAATGTGGCCTTGCGCCCGCCACCAAACCTTGCGATCGTTGTCGCCTTGCCGTCGTTGAACTTCACGATCTTGCCGGCGCCCTGGCTAACCTGGCGTAATGCCGAGATTACAGTTTTATCCTGGCTAATCATTTTGTGAGATCGAATGTGGGCCCTGGCGATCACATTACCAGCATCGTCGATTGATGCGAAATACTGGTCGAGATTTTCAGTTTTCCCTGTAATGCCACTGGCGGTGCGGCCCATCTTCGAGCGACCCATATTTGTTTTCTGGAATGATCTGTTGATGCGTTTTCTCAACTCGACTCCCTGCTTGCCAGAGGTTCGCAATGTTTCGGATTTTGCGGCGGCGAGCCCGAGCTTGACGTTTTCTTTTCCGTCCAGGGTTATCACCGCCCGATCTTGCAGTTCCAGGGCGCTGATTCTGTCTCCCCAGTTAGGTTCACCGGACCCAGCCGCCCTGCGTGGTACCAGGCGCTGATAGTAGCCAGCGGGCGACGGCCGCTCGATCACTTTTGTGGCGGGGTTTTCGAACTTGTTATGCCTGGCTATTGTTTCCAGATCTGTTGTAGCCTCCTCGCGGTCGCGATCTAGGTATAAATCCCTCGCCTGTCTCGTGGTTATGTCGCCTTCCGGCGCCCCACCCTTACGCAATCGTTGCGCCCTGATGTGGTGGGTGATTTCGTGAGTGATAACGTCGCCCTGCACGTATGGTTTGCCAATTTTCAAATAGTGGCGGATACCAGGCACCGCGGCGGCCTTTTTTGAGATCACCGAGCCGCGGCCTGCACGCAATGCCGCCGCGGCCGCGTCTAAATAGAATCCTGCCGCCCCACTACGAGCCAACTTGCCACTGCCGATTTCGATCACTAGCCCGCGGGTATCTTCCAACTCCCCCTTTGTGAAGTTTGATTTAATTGTTTTATCGAGGTGCGCCCGTTCTGCTGGACTCCCTCCGACAATCTCGTATCCTTTGAACGCCGGCCCCGCGTCCGGGCCCCCGCCAGGATGGTCAACCGCTTTTGGGCGCTTTTTCGCAGGCTTTTTTGGATCTTTTGGATCTAGTGGTGGCGGTTTCTCCCCGCGTTCCTTTCTCTCTTTACCGCGTATGTCGGGCTTTATGGTGTCAACGCCGATAATGTCAGCGTCGGCAGGGTCCTGCACCCATGCGTCGTGCGTCCGGGCCTGGTCGATCGTCAGCGCCGGGTTTGGCGCGATGCGAGAGTGCGCAATATGGTCGTCAATCGCAATGCCATGCTCACCCTGGCGTAACCTCACCTGTTCGATTTGTGCGTCAGACAATCGGGATGTTTGACTGACCTGTTTCTTTGCCATTCCGCTTCCCTTACCTTTGCGTACCTTTTGCTTAGTCGATCTGATTCCAGTCGGCGGCACCGTCCGCGGTTGATACGGCAATGTAGACCGCTACGCCGGTTTGATCAACCCACACGTAGCCAGGCATGAATCCCCGGTCTACATCATCGTCAACCGTCGGAGCGGCGGTGCGGACCGTTACATCGCTCGAGGCGACCGGTTGCGAGCTGAACCCGTTGGTTTGCGCCCACATGAGCACGAACATGCTCAATGCGATGGCTATAGCGATTCCGAGCCCTTTGTCTCTCATGTGAACGTGCCTTTTCGTGAACGTTTGAACGTGATTCGGACTCGCCCCTCGACAAATCCTCGGGTTGCACCCATATCGAATTCACGATTCTTCGGCGGCTTTTTCTGGAACCCGATAACTTTCAGGGTTTGCCGCGGGGTAACCCCGGCCTCAACCCCCCCGCCGACCGGGCGTTTCGTAGCTGTTGCCTGACCGGTCTGTAGATCGATCTGGCGGAATACCAAACCCTGCTTCCATTGCAGCCGTCGCACATGCTGGCCGCCTGGGATTTTCAAGCGTTTCGGCAGGATCGTTCGACGCCGCGGAATACCGGCGCCAGTTGGCGGTTGCGCCGGTGGTTTCGGGCTGGGAGTTGGTTTTGGCGGTGGCTTGGGAGTTGGTTTTGGCGGTGGCTTGGGAGTTGGCTTGGGAGTTGGCTTGGGAGTTGGCTTTGGGTCTGGTTTTGGGTCTGGCTTTGGGTCTGGCTTTGGGTCTGGCTTTGGGTCTGGTTTCGGGTCTGGCTTCGGGTCTGGCTTCG
>CAKZNY010000192.1 GCA_937132145.1 uncultured Paracoccaceae bacterium
GAAGGTTTCGTCCATGCCACCCATAGCCGTACCGAGGCGGCGCATTTCGGCGAACCCGCGGGTCATTAAGGCGGCGCGCGCGCTCTCACCCAAGCCAGCACCTATGACGATACCTGCGGCGATCGCGATGACATTTTTAAGGGCGCCGCCAAGTTGGGCACCGGTTGTATCGGTTGACAGGTACAGGCGCAGGCGGTCGGTTGAAAGTTGGCGTTGCAGGGTTTTACCAAGTGCTGCATCTTCGCAGGCCAGCGTTAGGGCGGTTGGCAACCCGCGTGCTATTTCGGTGGCAAAACCGGGGCCGGTAAGTACCGCGACGGGGTGGTCGGGCGCATGTGTGGCGGCGATATCGGTTTGCAGCTGGAAGGTTTGCAGGTCGATGCCTTTGGCACACAACACGAGCGGCACTTTGGGCAGTTGTGCTGCGTGCTTGGCTAAAAACTTGGCGGTTTTCTGTGCGGGAACGGCCAACAGCAGGGTTTTCGCATTCGCCGCGGTCGCAAGGTTGCTGATCGGGCTGACGCCTTTGGGCAGCGTGATGCCCGGCAGGCGCGGGGCCGTGCGCGTAGCCGCCGACGTTTTCGCCTGCTGCGCAGAGCGCGACCATAGAAGAACCTCATGCCCCGCATCGGCTAATGCACAGGCCAGTGCTGTTCCAAATGCGCCTGCGCCTATCACTGCAATCGTCATGCTTTCGCCCCTTTTTTACCCGAACCTAACATTGGTTTGGCCAATCTATCCAGTGGCCAGCGCGGGCGGGCAATGATTTCGGCGTGGGGGTTGAAGTCTGGCAGGGCCATTTGCTCTATTCCGGCCCATGCGATCATCGCGGCGTTGTCTGTACACAAGGCTAGTGGGGGGGCGAGGAAGGTGAAGCCTTGCTCGTCTGCCATATCGGTTAGTTGTGAGCGGATTTGGGTGTTGGCGGCAACCCCTCCGGCAACGGCAATGATGGGCGTATTTGTGGCGTAGGTTAGCTTAAAGGACGCGCAAGCGCGACGACTTTTCTGGGTTAAGACGTCAGCTATCGCCTCTTGAAAACCGGCGCAAAGATCGGCGCGGTCTTGTTGTTTTAGGCCGCCGTGCTGGGCCACCAGTTTGTCACGCTCGCGTCTGAGGGCGGTCTTTAGGCCGGAGAATGACATGTCGCAATCTTTGCGATTAAGCAGCGGGCGCGGGAATTTGAAGCGTTTAGGGTCGCCTTTTAGCGCTTCGCGTTCCACCTCGGGACCACCGGGGTAACCCAAGCCCAGCAGCTTGGCGGTTTTGTCGAACGCCTCGCCCGGTGCGTCGTCGATAGTGCCGCCGAGGCGGCGAAAAGTGTCGGGGCCTTCCACGGCGATGAACTGGCAATGGCCACCCGATACCAGCAACATCAGGTAGGGAAACGCCAACCCGTCGGTCAGTCGGGGCGTCAGCGCATGGCCCGCCAGATGGTTAATGCCGATTAACGGTTTCGCGGTGGGGGCGGCCAAGCCTTTGGCGCACATCACTCCCGATAAAACGCCCCCGATCAGGCCGGGTCCGGAGGTTACGGCAATGGCATCGATATCTGCCAAAGCAACGCCTGCCTCGTCCAATGCCTGTTGGACGCAGATGTCGAGGCGCTCGGCATGGGCGCGCGCTGCAATTTCGGGGACAACGCCACCAAAAGGCGCGTGCAGCGATTCTTGGCCCGCGATCACCGACGACAGGATATCCCCGCCACTCACGCCGGGAATACCGCGTACAACGGCGGCGGCCGTATCGTCGCAGCTGCTCTCTATGCCTAAAATTGTAACGCTTTGGTCGATCAAGTGATTGCACCCCTTTGCGCCACGGGGTAACACCATGCTTATGAGCAAGCAATACACCACCGCAAACACCCTGAAAATCGGCACCCGAGGGTCGCCGTTGGCCCTCGCACAGGCGCATGAGACCCGCGCGCGCCTTATGGCCGCTCACGATATGCCGGAAGATGCCTTCGAGATTAAGGTGATCCAGACGACAGGCGATGCCGTTCAGGACCGTCCATTGTCTGAAATCGGTGGCAAAGGGCTGTTCACCAAAGAGATACAAGTGGAGCTGTTGTCGGGCGAAATCGACATCGCTGTGCACTCGTTGAAGGATGTGGCAAACGTGCTGCCCGACGGGTTGGTGCTTTCGACCGTTCTGCCCCGCGAAGATGTGCGCGACGCTTTCGTTAGTCTGAAATACAAGTCTATCGAGGAATTGCCGCGCGGGGCCACGGTAGGTTCCTCGAGCATTCGTCGTCGCGCGCAATTGGCCGCGATGCGCCCCGATCTGAAACTGGTAGAGTTCCGTGGCAACGTGCAAACGCGTCTGCGCAAGCTGGACGAAGGCGTGGCCGATGCCACTTTCCTTGCCTGTGCCGGATTGCAGCGTTTGGGCCGTTGGGAAATTGCCAACCCCATCTCGATCGAACAGATGTTGCCAGCGGTCGCGCAAGGGGCCATCGCGATTGAGCAACGTATTGATGACGACGCCATTAGTGCTATCCTTGCGCCAATTAATCACGCCGAAAGCAAACTGCGTATTTCAGCTGAACGGGCGTTCCTGCGGGTGCTCGACGGGTCCTGCCGCACCCCGATTGCTGGGCTGGCATTGCTGGATGGCGACAAGCTGGAATTCCGCGGCGAGGTGTTGCGCCCCGATGGTTCCCGCGTGTTCAAGGGGGTCTGGTACGGCGATGCATCCGACGCCGAAGCGGTTGGTATAATGGCGGGTGAAGCCCTGAAAGCCAAAGGCGGGGAGGGGTTCTTTGATTAGCGTCAAAACCCTGTTGCTAACTCGGCCAAAGGCGCAGTCGTGGGCGCTTGTTAAAGAAATAGAAACCGGATTTCCCGATAAGGCGGCTTGCCTTGTCTCGCCTATGATGGCGATTACGCCGGTTGGTGATCTGCCTGATACCTCCAAATTTCAAGCGGTGCTGTTTACGTCCGTAAACGGGGTGCAGGCCTTTGTCGATCTGGGCGGTATGGCCGAAAAATGTTATTGTGTAGGGGGTCGCACCACGCAGATGGCGCAAGCGGCGGGGTTGGATGCAACCTCGGCGAATGGTGCTGCGGCGGAATTGGTGACGCTAGTGGCCACGGATTTAAACGCTGAGGACGGCCCGCTTTTGCATATTCGCGGGGAACATACCGCTGGCGATATCGCCGACAACTTGACCACACATGGCTTTACGGTGGAACAAGCGGTGCTTTACCGGCAGCAGGCATGCGCGCTGACCGAAGCTGCGCGGCAGGCGTTGGCGCAGGGTGACGTGCAGGGTTTACCGCTATACTCCCCATTAACGGCGCGGCGGTTTGCGGAAATTCTGACACAAAACCCCGATTGGCCAACGCAAAATTTAACCGCATTGTGCATCAGTCAGAATGTCGGCGATATTGTGCGAAATCTGGGGTTCGGGCGCATTGAAATAGCCAAGGCACCCAACGGGGCGGAAATGCTTGCGTTGATTGGCCGATTTTTGCGCTAAAACTTGCTGATCGCAAGCGCCTGTGGGTTGTGGCCTTGTTGCACTGCATCTAGACTTTGCGTGGAACGGTCAGCACATTATGATGACACGCAGAGGCAAATTGATGGCAGAAAACGAAACTCCGGATAAAGATATTGATGTCGAGGCGACTCCCGATGTCCGCGATACCGACACGACCGAAAAAGATCACGACGGAGCCGGTCTTGCGGCGCGGATTTTGAAAGTTTCCGGTATTTTGATCATTGGTGGGGCGCTGGCGCTGTGGCTCGGGCCGAAAATTGCACCGGCGTTACCATCTGGCATGGCCCCTGTGGCGGCGTGGCTGGCTCCGGGTGGGGCGCAAACCCGAGCGCAAATCGCTGCGTTGCAGGACGTATTGGCAGACATGCCCACGCCCGTTTCAGTTTACGAAATTGAAGCGATGATCGCGGGCGGCATTGCAACCAAAACCGCCGCCCTTTCGGCGCAGATCAATGCACTTGGCGGGGCAACCGACACCAGCGAAATTGAATCGCGTCTGGCCGCGTTGGAATTGAAAACCGACGGCCTGCGGGCGGAAATGTCATCGCTTCTGGCGCAGCTTTCGGATGTTTCGCAAATGGGCGGCGAGGTGTCGGTTGATACGGCGGCCAAGCTGGCGGGATTTGTGGCCCTTAACGAGGGGTTAAAAGCCGAGATCGAGGCATTGGCGAGCCGCATCGACGGTGTCTCGGCTACAGCGGCGCAGGTGTCGGTGGTGGAAACCAACGCCGAGGCGGCGCGGAACGTGGCGATCATTCGCGCCAGCCTGAACGCTATTGATGTGGCGTTATCGGCGGGTTTGCCGTTTTCGATGACGCTGGATGATTTGGAAAATGCAGGCGTTGTGGACATACCGGTGGCCCTCGCTGGCGCATCGGGCGGTGTTGCCACAATGGCAAGTCTGCGCGCTGATTTCCCCGACGCAGCGCACAGCGCGATCCGTGCCTCTATCATGGCATCGGCGGGTGAGGGCGTTTTTGCGTCCTTGCGTGCGTTCGCCAAGGCGCAGGTGGCGGGGCGCTCGTTAACGCCGCAAAACGGTGTTGGGCCGGACGCGGTTCTGTCGCGCGCCGAGGCGGCTTTGAAGCAAGGCGATCTGGATCAGGCGTTAAGGGAAATCGAGGCGCTGCCCAGTGCGGCGATGGTACCCGAGGGTGATGGGTCGATGAATGTTTGGCTGGGGAATGCGACCGCGTTGCAAGATGCGCTGAACGCTTTTGTGGCGCTACAAGCCAGCCTGATGGGCGAATAGGGATACCGATATGATCTGGTCACTCGTTAAAGTTATCTTCTTTGTTTCACTGGCGATTGCCCTGTCTTTCGGGCTGTCGTATGTGCTGGAAACGCCGGGCGGGGTGCGCATTGCGTTTGGCGATCAAGAGATCAGCCTCGCCCCGATCGGGTTCATTTTTGCGCTGCTGCTGCTGCTTGCAACCTTCTGGATATTGCTAAAACTCTCCGGCCTTCTGGTGGCCGTTTTGCGCTTTGTTATGGGTGACGAAACCGCGTTGACCCGCTATTGGGGGCGCAAACGGGAGCGGCGCGGGTTTGATGCGCTGGCGGATGGTATGGTGGCGCTGGCGGCGGGAGAAGGCGAGAAAGCCATGGCGCAGGCAGCCAAAGCGGAGCGCCTGTTAAAGCGCCCCGAACTGACCCGTCTGTTAAGCGCCCAAGCCGCCGAGCAATCCGGCAACGGCGCGCAGGCGCTAAAATATTACAAAGAAATGTTGCAGGACGACCGCACGCGGTTTGTCGGCGTTCAGGGTATCCTGAAACAAAAACTGGCTGAGGGGGACACGGATACCGCCCTGAAACTTGCCGAAAAAGCCTTCGCGCTGCGCCCCGCGCATCACGGTAATCTGGACACGTTATTCCTGTTGCAATCCGAAGCGGCGGACTGGTCTGGTGCCCGCACGACGTTATCCGCCAAGCTGAAAGCAAAGGCGCTGCCGCGCGATGTTGCCAAGCGCCGCGATGCGGTTTTGTCGCTGGCCGATGCCATGGTGGCGTATGAAGCGGGCGATCAAACGGCGGCGCGGGATGCGGCGTTGCAAGCCAACAAGATGGCGCCGACCTTGGTTCCGGCGGCGGTTTTGGCGGCGCGTGTCTTGATCGAGGAAGGGTCAAAACGCCCTGCGGCCAAGATATTGAAGGCGGCGTGGCAATCCATGCCGCACCCTGATTTGGCCACGGCGTTCGCGGCTATCGAGCCAGACGAGCCGCACAAGGCCCGTCGCAAGCGTTTCGATCAACTGGTAAATCTGCAACCTGCGCACCGTGAAACCAAAATGTTGTTAACGGAGTTGGCCCTTCGCGAAGAAGATTTCCCCACAGCCCGCCGTGCGATTGGTGACTTGGCCGAGGAAATGCCAACCACGCGCACCTTGGCGTTGATGGCCGCGATCGAGCGTGGCTCGGGTTCGGACGAGGATGTGGTGCGTGCAATCCTTGCCAAAGCGTTAAGCGCCAGTCGCGGGGACCAGTGGGTGTGCTCGGTTTGTGGGCACGCGCATGCAAAATGGTCGCCGACCTGTCACAATTGCAGCGCGTTTGACACATTGGAATGGAAGCAACCGGCGGAATCCGAAGCGGAACCGATGGATGCGGTTTTGGCGCTGATCGTCGGTGCCACGCCGATTGCTGCCGCTGAAGCTGGCAACACACAAGACACAGTCCCCATCATTATCGACGCCGAAGTCGTGGATGACGATACGGTTTAACCGCTATCCGATCACGGCCTCGGTCAACGGGCTTTCAGGGTCTTCAAGTGCGTCGATAACAGTGAAGTGGTTGTGGCCGGCATCTTCTACCAGCGTGATGTTTGCCGGAAAACCTGTCCATACATTGGCCAGAAGCGCGTTTTGGCGAACAAACTCGGGGCGCTCATTCGCACCGACCCAACAGGTAATGTTCAACCCCTCGCGCGGGGTTAGAAGGGCGGGGCTTTCGGCGGCTGCATCCTCTAGGCTCATCTGAAAATCGGCGTTCATTTTGGTTTGAACAAGGGGTCGCAAGTCATGCACGCCACTGATCGACACGATCCGCTCAACGCGATCAATGCACGCCAGATCAACGTCGCTACACCCCATACGCGCCACCAGATGCCCGCCAGCAGAGTGGCCGGATAAACGTATCGGCCCCTCGATTTTGCTGGCCGCGAAATCAATGGCGCTGGCAATTTGGCGGGTGATATCGGCGATGCGAACTTCGGGGCACAGCACATAGCTTGGCATTGCCACCGCCCAGCCCCGCGCGACAGACCCTTTGGCCATATGCAGCCACAAACTGCGATGGCGGAACAGCCAATACCCACCGTGGACAAACACCATTAATCCTTTCGGCGTGCCTTCGGGCAGGAAAATCTCCATCGCTTCGCGCTCGTGCGGACCATAGGAAACATCCAGCATCACACGGTTTTTGGCGGTCATTTCGGCCTTATACGCGGCAGCGTCCACCGCCCACTTGGCGGCGATGTCGTCGGCACCCGGAATATATATGCCGTTGGCATAGGCGTCGTCCCAGTCGGTAATCATACGGCTTCCCTTCATTCACGGCATCCGCCGTTCGTTAACCACGAAGACCGTAGGGTGGGTGATTCACCCACCACCACCGGCCAGCACTACCGCTCCGGTATCAATCCTCGTGGGCTGAACCTTAGAACCAGCAACAGGATCATGCCCATCACCATCAAGCGCATGTGCGGGGCGGATTTGATCAGGTGATCGCGCAGCGCGTTGCCCTCGCTCATGCCCGAGGTTATCGCGTTCATCAGCCATGCCCCTGCCGGTTCGGCCTCGATCCAGACGAACCAGATCAGGAAACCACCCAGAACTGCGCCCCAGTTATTGCCGGAACCCCCGACGATAACCATCACCCAGATCAGGAAAGTATAGCGCAACGGATTGTATGTGCCCGGTGTAAATTGCCCGTCCAGCGTGGTCAGCATGGCGCCTGCGATACCCACCACGGCGGACCCCAGAATGAACACTTGCAAATGGCGGCGGGTCACATCTTTACCCATCGCCTCGGCTGCATCGCGGTTGTCGCGGATGGCGCGCATCATGCGGCCCCACGGGGATTTCAGCGCTTTTTCGGATAGCCACAGGATGGCCAGCAAAACGGTTGCGAACAGCAGGGAATAAGACAGTTTCACAAAGATGGAACTGAAACTGATGACGTTCGTTCCCAATGTGTCGGCCATCGAGATAAACCAGTCCGTGTTCTGCAATTCGATTTCGCGCGCCACAGGGCGTTTAAGACCGGCGACGTTTTTCACGCCGCGTGTCAACCAGTCCTCGTTTTTCAAGACCGCAATGATGATTTCCGAAATGCCCAGAGTGGCGATGGCAAGGTAATCCGACCGCAGCCCCAGCGCGATTTTTCCAACCAGCCAGGCCGCCCCGGCGGCGAATACCCCGCCCACAAGCCACGACACGATGATCGGCAAACCCAATCCGCCGAGGTAGCCGGTTTTGGCCGGTTCAATCGCCTCGATTGCACTAACCGCAGGGTCGAATATTGCGCGTGTTATGAAAAATCCGGCAATGATGATGGCAAAGCTGATGAGGTTTCGACGCCGCCCCGTTAACTTGCGCCGCGCATAAATCGTAGCCGCAATGGTCACGCCAAGGGATATCATCGCAAGGCCAATGCCTAACGCCCCCGCGCCCCATGCCTCGGTCACAGGGGGTTTGGAAACCAGCACTGCCGCCACGCCGCCAAGGGCTGCAAAGCCCATGATGCCGATGTTGAACAGCCCGGCGTACCCCCACTGGATGTTGACCCCCAGCGCCATAATCGCCGAGATCAGGCAGAGGTTAAAGATCGTTAACGCCACCGACCAGCTTTGCCCAAACCCGACGATAGCCAGCAGGCCGAACATGCCTGCGAACAACAGAACATTACGGTGAATGGTCATAGCACTTTCCCCTTGAATATACCCGTCGGCCTTATCAGCAACACCAGCACGAGGATCACGAAGGATACCGCGAATTTATAATCGGTTGATAACAACTGCACCAGACTGTTTGGTTCCAGATTTTCGGGCAGCAGGTAGCGCAGGAATTTTTTGTAGGCGTAGGTGATCGTAACCTCGGAAAACGCCACCACGAATCCGCCAGCGATAGCCCCCAGCGGGTTGCCGATGCCCCCGACAATGGCCGCCGCAAAAATTGGCAACAGCAGTTGGAAATAGGTGAACGGCTTAAAGCTTTTGTCCAACCCGTAAAGCGTTCCGGCAATCGTCGCCAAGGCCGCCGCGATGATCCATGTGATCATCACCACGCGTTCAGGCGAAATGCCGGACAGCAATGCCAGATCCTCGTTATCCGAGAACGCGCGCATTGATTTTCCCGTGCGGGTCCGCTGCAAGAACCAGAACAGCGCGATCACCACGATGATGGCTATACCCAGTGTCAGGGCTTGTGAAACCTTGATCGTCAGCCCCTCGGCCATGCCGGTTGAGGCCTTGAAATCACGGGCTTTCATGATGAACCGCTCGCCGTCGGCAAAGACCTGATCGTTCGGGCCGATGATAAACCGCACGATCCCGTTCATCACGAACATCACCCCGACAGAGGCCATCACGAAGACAACTGGTGGGGATTTTTGTTTTCGGTAGAACTTGTAAACCAGCCGGTCCGTGGCCAGCAGCAATCCGATGGTTGCCAGAATGCCGAACGGCAATGCCAGCAGGGCCGTGGGCAGCGGGTGGATGGAAATGCCCATCGACTGGAACCACCAAGTCACCAGAATAACCACCATCGTGCCGAACGCCATCGTGTCACCATGCGCGAAATTAGAGAACCGCAGGATGCCGAAAACCAGCGTAACCCCAAGCGCCCCAAGCGCAAGTTGTGCGCCGTAAGCGGTGGCGGGCACCAGAACGAAGTTTGAAAACAGGATAATTGCGTTAAGAAGATCTTCCATTTATTAGCCCCCCAAGAAAGATTTGCGGACTTCGGGGTTCGCCAAAAGCGCCTCGCCGGTGTCTGTGAAACGGTTGCGACCCTGCACCAGAACGTAGCCCTTATCGGCAATGTTCAGGGCTTGGCGGGCGTTTTGCTCGACCATCAGGACGGCGACGCCACTGCGGGCCACTTCGATGATACGGTCGAGCAGCTCGTCCATCACGATAGGCGAAACCCCCGCGGTGGGTTCGTCCAGCATCAAAACCTTGGGCTGGGTCATCAGCGCACGGCCAACGGCGACTTGCTGGCGCTGACCGCCCGAAAGCTCGCCCGCGGGCTGGTTGCGTTTTTCTTTGAGGATGGGGAAGAGGTCAAACACCTGCGCCATCGTATCGGAGAAATTATCGGTGCGGATATAGGCGCCCATCTCAAGGTTTTCCTGCACCGTCAAGCTGGTGAACACGTTGTTATTTTGCGGCACAAACCCCATGCCGGCCCGCACGCGGTCCTGCGGGCTGAGGTCTGAAATATCCTTTCCGTCCAGCATTATGCGGCCCTTGTGGATGTCGAGCATTCCGAAAATCGCCTTCATCGCCGTGGATTTTCCGGCACCATTGGGGCCAACAATCACCGCGATCTCGCCTTTGTCGACCGCGATGGTGCAGTCGTGCAAAATGTCCACGCCGCCGTATCCGCCAGTCATGTTCTCGCCACTCAGGAAACTCATTTCGCGTTCTCTTTCATGGTTTTATTTTTCAAGCCGGTGCCAAGATACGCTTCGATCACCATCTCGTTGTTTTTCACCTCGTCCACGGTGCCTTGCGCCAGAACCTGCCCCTCGGCCATGCAAATCACGGGATCACATAAGCGGCCAATGAAATCCATGTCGTGTTCGATCATGCAAAACGTATAGCCGCGTTCCTTGTTCAGGCGCAGGATCGCATCGCCAATGGTGTTTAGCAGCGTGCGGTTTACGCCCGCGCCGACCTCGTCCAGAAATACAACTTTCGCGTCGACCATCATGGTGCGCCCCAGTTCCAGCAGCTTTTTCTGTCCGCCCGAGAGGTTACCCGCCAGCTCGTCCGCGACCTGAGAGATTTCAAGAAATTCAATGACTTCATCCGCCCTGCGCTTTATTTCAGCGTCCTGCGCGCGAACATCGGCGGTTTTGAACCACGCGTTCCACAGGGTCTCGCCGGATTGATCGCCGGGAACCATCATCAGGTTCTCGCGTACTGTCAGGGTCGAGAATTCATGTGCGATCTGGAAGGTCCGCAGCAACCCTTTGCCAAATAATTCGTGCGGAGACAGGCCGGTGATGTCCTCTCCGTCCAGATATATCTTGCCCGAAGTCGGCTTGTAATGACCGGCAACAACGTTGAATAACGTGGTTTTGCCAGCACCATTTGGTCCGATCAATCCGGTGATTGAGCCTTTTGCGATTTCAATGCTGGTCCCGTTGACCGCCTTGATCCCGCCAAAATGCATATGCAGGTTTTCAACCTTGATCATATCCACTGTCTCCTAAATGCAAAAGGCAGCCCGAAATACATCGGGCTGCCCTGTTTTATCTTAAAAACCGATTAACGGTAGCGCTGTGTTACGAACGCGCCGTCGATGATTTCGTACTCTTGATAAGAACCGGCAGCCTCGCCCGGGCCAATCAGTTCTACGCCGGAGGCGCCTTCATAGTTCACTTCGCCGCCGTCTGCCAGAATTTGCAGAGCTTTGGCAAGCTCACCCGGAAGGATGATTTCACCCGGAGCATTGGCAACATTCATAATGTTTGCCGCAATGCTTGCACGATCAGCAGAACCACCAGCCTGAATGGCCAGCGCGATCAGTGCCGCCGCGTCATAGCTTTCAGCTACGAACGGGCCGGTTGGGTTGCCAACAACGCCGGCCAACATTTCGATCAGCATAGCGGTGCCGTCGCTGTCAGAGCCAGGCTGTGTGCCGATAGAGCCGTTCAGGTCAGGGCCGATGGCTTCGATCAGAGATTCGGATTTCATGCCGTCGCCCATCAAGAATGTCTCGAATGCACCGGTATCAAGTGCTGCCTGAATGATGCCTTTACCACCTTGGTCAGCATACCCGAAAACTGCGAGCAATTCACCACCGGCAGATGCCAGTGCGCCAACTTCAGCAGAGTAATCCGCTTTGCCGTCTTCATGGGCTGCCGAAATAGTGATCGTGCCGCCTAGTGCTTTGAAGGATGCTTCAAACGCGTCGGCCAAACCTTTGCCGTAGTCGTTGTTTGTGTATGTCACCGCAACTTCGGTGATGCCTTTGTCCATAAGAACGTCAGCCATAACCGCACCCTGACGGGCATCGGATGGGGCTGTACGGAAGAACAGGCCGTTGTCGTCGATTGTCGACAGACCAGGGGATGTCGCGGAAGGCGATACCATTACAACGCCGTTAGGCACCGCAACGTTCGACACAATCGCGCCAGTCACACCGGAACAATCGGCGCCAACGATGGCGACAACATTGTCAGCGGTGATCTGTTTCTCGGCAACAGCCGTAGCCGCCGCAGAATCGATACATGTGGAATCGCCAATGATTACGTTGATCATCCTGCCACCGAGCAGAAGACCGGAGGCGTTAACCTCGGCAAAAGCGAATTCGGAGGCCGGACCCATGTCCGCAACAAGCGATTCAATCGGGCCAGTGTAGCCCAGAATGATCCCGATATTAATTTCGTGAGCGGCGGAAAACGCCGATGTAGCGATCAGCGTAGATGCCGCCGTCGCAAGAAGTAGTTTTCTCATTATAGTCTCCCTAGTTGTGTGGATGACATTCGTCATTCCGGCGAGTATTGCACGACATTGAAGCGTGTTATGCAACAGCTATAAGGTGTTAAATTGGGCTTAATCAACAAATACCCGTTGTTTTCTTAACCCTATACACGCGATGCGGGTTTAAATTGTGACCAATGCTATTTGGTATCGATATGTTGGCATAAGACCGTCGCGCTTGACGCCGGAGTAGCTATGCGGCGTCGTTCCGGCCTTAACGCCAGATTTTGCGCAGAAGTGCGGCGAAAACCACAAGGCTCCCCACACCGATCCCGCTAAGGGCTACTGTAAACCCGAGGTACTCGATCAACATGCCCACGGCCAACGCCCCTAGTGCAGTGCCGCCAACGGCAACCGTCATCCACAGGCTCATGACGCGACCACGGATGTGGTCATCCAGTTGCATTTGCACGGCGGCCTGAAAGTTGATGCCGACAAGCGTGCTGGCAAACCCGATTACACCGATCAGTATAACCGCAACCGTCCAGCTTTCGTTCAAACCCAGCGCCAAGGTCATCGCGGCCCCGAGCAGGGTTGCGAACAACGCCCGTTTGGGGACATGGCCTTTCACTGGCGGCTTGGCCGTAACCTGAATAATCGAGGCCACAATCGCGCCGACTCCGGCGGCCGCTGTGATAATACCCAATCCTGCGGCCCCGCGCGCGAACACCCCGTCTGCGATTATCGGCAGAACTTCGAGCGAGGCGCGAATGACCAGCGAGAATATTCCGGTGGTGATCATTGCGATGCGTATCAGGCGATCCGCGGCCACAAACGCGAAACCTTGGCGCATGGATTGCCAGAAAGGCAGGTGTTCAACCTGAACATTACGCTCGCGTGGCTTCAGGCGGGAAAGGATGATCAGGAACGGAATATACAGAATGCAAACCACCACCAAGGTTATCGTCACGCCAAAACTCGCGATCAAGGCGCCTGCAATTGCGGGCCCCGTCAGGCGGCTTATATTGAAGTTCAACGCGCCAAGGGTAACGACCGAGGAAACCCGCTCCGCTCGCACCAACCGTGGCCCCAAGGTCAGACGGATGGGTTGGTAGGCGGAAAAGGCGGTACCAAGGAACAGGGCGTATATCGCCAAAAAACCGGGCGTCATGGCATCAAGCGCGACCACGCTAAACAAGAGTATGGCCAAACCTGCGATTGTGAACTGCACCGTCAACATAGCGGTCCGCAGTTCCACCCTGTCGGTGATTACGCCAAAGAACGGCCCCCCCAGCAACACAGGCGCATAGGCTAGAAAACTGACTAGCCCTACAAAACTGGCGGATTTGGTCAGCTCCCATGCCAACCAACCGATCACCAGCCGCATAATCCAGTTGGCGTTCATGCCAAAGACGTTGCCGATCATATATTGACGATACTGAGGGGATTGGAGCGCGGACAGGTTCATGCCCTATCCCTATTCCCGTTTAACGGTCTTGGCCAGCAGCATTGTCTTTATTAAACTTGTCTAACCGAACGCCGCGACATAAAAAGTAATGAACATACGAAATCTTGCAATTTGAAAAATGAGGAGCCCAGTTGGACACGCCGACAATTCTTATTGATGTGCTGGTTTTTCTGGTGGCCGCAGTGGTCATCGTTCCAGTTTTTCACCGCCTAAAAACCAGCGCCATTCTTGGCTACCTTGCCGCCGGAATGATAATCGGCCCGTACGGGTTTTCCCTGATAGGCGATACAGACAGCGCCCACACGCTCGCGGAATTCGGTGTGGTCTTTCTGCTGTTTATGATCGGGTTGGAGCTGTCGCTGGAACGCCTGTTCCAAATGCGTAAATACGTATTCGGGTTGGGTTTTATGCAGGTCCTTGTCACCGGCATCGTCATCGCAACCATTGCAATCGCCGTTGGCGTGGATCCCAAAGCCGCTGTGATTATCGGCGGCGCGTTGGCACTTTCATCGACCGCATTCGTATTACAACTGCTTATCGACCGGGGCGAGCGGGCAACCAACTTCGGTTACGCCACTTTCGCAATTCTACTGATGCAGGACCTCGCCGTGGTGCCTTTGCTGATCATGGTGACGACCTTGTCCCAAGAAGGCACATCGTTCATTGTCGCTTTCGGCTTGTCGATGTTGCAAGCGGTTGTGGCACTTGTGGTCACGATCTGGGTGGGACGGTTGTTGTTCAAACCTGTGTTCCACCTGATATCCGCCGCGCGTAGTTCGGAGCTTTTTGTCGCGATGACGTTGCTATCGGTGCTTGGCATGGGGTGGCTGCTGTCCCTGACGGGGCTGTCCATGGCGCTCGGGGCGTTTCTGGCGGGGTTGTTGCTGGGCGAAACCCAATACCGCCACCAGATCGAGGCCGATGTTAAACCGTTCCGCGGCCTGCTGCTCGGTCTGTTTTTCATGACCATTGGCATGAGCATTAACATTACGTTCATATTTGAAAATGCAGGCGTAATCCTGTTGCTGACTTTTGCCGTTATAGTCGGGAAAACCCTGATTACCGGATTGTTGTGCCGCCTGTTTTCCATTCCGTCGTCAACGGCCATAAAGGCTGGATTAACGTTGGCGCAAGGCGGGGAATTCGGATTTGTCCTGTTCGGTGCGGCGGGTGCGTTGGGATTGGTTCCATTCAGCCTCGTTCAGATATTTTTGGCGGTGATCGCGATAAGCATGGCCGTGACACCGGGTCTCGTGCTGCTTGGTGACCGCCTGTCAAAGTTTTTCGAGGGTCGCGAGGATACTTCGGATAGCGCAATGGAACCGCATGTATCGAATTCTGAAAACCATGTTTTGATCGCCGGTTTCGGGCGCGTCGGCCAAACTATTTCCAAAGTATTAATGGATGGTGGAATCCCCTACATCGCTATCGACTCCGACCACAAACGCGTCGCGAAATGCCGCGCCATGGATATGCCCGTGTATTACGGTAACGCTTACCAGCTTTCGGTTCTTGAAGCGGCTGGTGCAAGGCATGCCGCGGCGATTGTGGTGACGCTCGATCAAACCGCCGCAACAATACGAATCGTTTCGGAATTGCGTAAAAGCTGTCCGGACCTGAAGATCTTTGTGCGAGCGCGGGATATGAAGCACCTCGCCGCGCTGAAAACCGAAGGTGCTACGGCCACGGTTCCCGAAACAGCCGAGGCAAGCCTGCAACTCGGGGCGATTGTGATGAACGATCTGGGCATAAGCGAGGACTTATCCGCGAGCATTGTGCAGGCGTACCGTGACAACGATTACGAGCTGCTTGAAGACATCGTTGGGCAAAGTCGCTAGCCATGCGCACCGTGCATAACGGGACTACCTAACTGTGCGTTGTTGTATTCGTGGCGAGGTTTATATCTCTGGTATCGAAACAACACGGCCTACAAGGGCCGCCCGCACATAAGGAAATATATCATGGCATATGCAATCGCAAACACATCGACCGTGTCCTTTCTGGACCGCGCCGCTGCATTTTTCACAAAGCATCGCGAGGCACACGCCAAGCACAGCCTGTACGTGAGAACAATGAACGAGCTGAAGGCCCTGTCCACACGTGAGCTGAACGACCTTGGTCTTTCCCGCTCCAGCCTGCACGACACGGCTTATACAGCTGTTTATGGCTAATACCGAGATGCCCGAGTGACCCCTCCCTCACTCTGGATAAAAGATGGCGATGCTGGACCCTCCCTCCGGCGTCGCCATTTTTTTATGCGCTAAAGGCACACTCCCGCCCGTCAGGGTCGTCGATTTGCACGCAAATCGAAACCCCTCCCGTTGGGCGAGGCCTCGCCTGCGGCTCGGCGGTTGCACGGTTTGTTAACCATTTGCGTGTATAAGATTCGGTACTGAGCGAGGCGGGCTATTAGCCCGTAGGTTTATCGCGCTAAAGCATTTCGTTATCATTGCTTCTTTTCGCAACACGCAGACACTAAACCGCCCATCCGTTGCACCGGCTTTCAACCGGTTATGTCAGCAACAGCTTGGGGATGGGATTTTAGCGCGGTAAGCCTGACCTCGGTCAGAGCAGGGTGGTTTATAAACCGGATCGCCCGAAACCATGGCCAAACCGGCCTCTCCGAGACATGTAGGGCAACAAGACGCGGGGGTTCACCCGAACGCCGCGTTTATTCGTGCGTAGGGTGTGTGGTCCCCACGCACCG
>CAKZNY010000193.1 GCA_937132145.1 uncultured Paracoccaceae bacterium
GGATATCCTGGTGATGCCGAGCATACACCAGTTTATCAACGCGATGGACGATGACGGCTCTGGGCATATTGTAGTTTTAGCCGAGAGTAGGGAAACATCGGATGCAAACGCCCCGCGCGTCAAAGAGATTTGGGCCAACTTTTCCGATTTGCTTGAATCTACGCCGACGATGGTCGGGCATGATGTGATTGCCAACTGGAGTAATTAGGCGAACACTATAGCAAAAACAGAAAGGGCCGCCCCATGTTAAACAGGGCGGCCCGGACTTGAGTATGAAGGTGGCAAAGTCAGGCTCGAAGCCTTGCTGCCAGATGTGCCCAAAGGGGGCTGCCCCTCTAGAAGTTCACCTCGCGAATAACCTTAACCATTTGCTCCAGTTTCCCAATAGACATTGGCACCTCCTCTCTCAAAGTTTACGATAAAGGAAGCATGCCACGTCTTTTGCTGAACTCAAAGTAAAATTTTCATGATGGCCGCGCGGACAACATACGGAATGGAATAAGGGCGACCAGAACCAACAACATTTTGACGAAAAAGTCCGCGATCCCGATGTGAGCCATAGGGCCAATTCAAGCGATTTTTTCCATCACTGCATCCAGCGCCATAACATATCCGGCCACACCCTTACCCGCGATCAACCCGTCCGAGGCCAGCTCCACATACGAAATATGCCGGAACGCCTCGCGCGTTTTGGGGTCCGAGATATGCAGCTCCATCTTATAGCCATCGTAGGCTTTCAGTGCGTCGTGAATGGCAATCGAGGTGTGCGTATACGCCCCCGCATTCAAAATAATCGCATCCGCCACGCCGCGCGCTTCCTGTATCCAGTCCACCAGAACCCCCTCGTGGTTCGACTGCCGGAAATCGAGCGTCACGCCCAGTGTTTCCGCATGTTTAACGCACCGCGCCTTTACGTCCGACAGCGTGTCGTGGCCGTAAATCTCGGGTTCGCGGGTTCCAAGCAGATTAAGGTTGGGACCGTTCAGAAGGAAAATCGTTTTGCTCATAATGTTGATCTATACCGGAATTGCAGGATTACGCTAGTCGGCATAATGCACATCCACTTGTGTCGGCGCGTCCAGAACCACGCGGATCGGGGCCTCGCTGGCGGGGCCTTCGATCAACGCCGCCTCGAAAGCGGCTTTCTTGTCTTCACCGGTGATCAGGATATGAATGTGCCGTGCGGCCCGCAAAACCGTGGCCGTTAAGGTTAGCCGAGGTTCCGGCGCACCGGGGGCACGCATCGGCAGCAAAACTGCTGTGCCGGCCAGATCCAGCCCCTCGTCCAGACGATCCGCTTCGGGGAAAAGGCTGGCGGTGTGCATGTCGGCCCCCATGCCAAGCACACAAACGTCGAGCGGCAGGGCAGCCTTAATCGCATCGGCCAAATCATCCAGCACGTCCTCCGGCGTATCGGCCTCGCGGTAAAACGGCACCAGCTGCGCCGCCGCGGCGTTATTTTGCAACAGCGTTTCGCGCAGCAGCCGTGTATTTGAGCGTTCCGAGGTTTCCGGCACGAACCGCTCGTCCGTAAGCATCACGCGCACCTTTGACCAATCTAGATCGACCTTCGACAGCAGCGCCAGAAACGGTGCGGGCGTTGTCCCACCCGGCACGGCAAGCGTCGCGGAACCCCGTGCCGTAATCGCGGCCTCCAACTGCTCGGCCACATCTTCGGCAATGTTTTCCATCAGCGTTTCGCGGTCGGGGTATTGTAAAAAGTCTGGCATCACGGTTCCTGTCACAGTTTTACGGATTATAGGGCCTGTTTGCCTCCGCGTCATCCCGAAGAGCGTGTGAAATCCCGCCTATCATGCGCATTTTTGCAATTTATTGCCATACATGCCTTGCTTCATGCCTGATTTCCGCTAATACCCGAGTCGCTTACGGGGGCCATGCCGCCGTGGTTTCACATGATCGGCAAAGGGGCTGCTTTGAGCATTTGGGTGCGGATATTGCGATGGGTTTTCAAGGCCCAACGCTGGGCTTATCAGCACCGTCGCTACAGCCTGTCAATTGTTGCCGTACTTGTCGCGATTATTGGGTCCGCCGCGCTGGATGTTAAGAATTCCAACGACCCGATGTTGTTTTTCAGCGAAAATAATGTCCACCGCCAGAAGCTGGAAGAGTTCCGTGCGGTTTTCGGAAAATCCAGCGCGACGCTGATTGCGCTGGATGCGGGTGAACCAAATGCTCCGCTGCTTTTGCTAGAGGCGGAGCGGTACTTGTCCGAAATCCTGCTCGATCCGGAACATCCGCTTTATATCGACGATATAACCAGCCTTGGCTCTGTCACCGCGACGTTGCCTGCCATCGGATACCCGACCGAGTACACGTCACTGGAAGATGTGCAGTTTCTGGCCAAAGATCACCCGGCCCTCAGCGCGTATTTCTTTAACGAGGACCAAAGCGCCACAATCGTTATCCTGTCACTGGACCCTGCCGATCAAAGCGACCCTGCCCTGATCGCGGCTTATAAACAGCAGATGGATCTGGTCACGCATATGCGCGAGAAATACCCCAGCCTGCTAATCTCCATCGCCGGCAGCGTCACCATATTCGAGGCCCTGCGCGAGGCGTTTTCCCAAGACAGCCGATACTTGTTCCCCGCCACCGCCTTCGTAAACTTCCTCGTCCTTTTGTTCGCATTCGGCAACCTGCGCGTCACCCTGTCGGTGCTGGCCATCGCGGGTGTGTCGGTCCTGCTAACCCTAGGCGTTGCAGGTTGGAGCGGATATGTCTTCGCCGCCGGTTCCGCCTCGTCTTTCGCGATCGTGTTCACGCTAACTGTCGCCAGCCTGATCCATGTCGTCCACGCCATGGGGCAGAGGCAACGACGACTTCCATTTCAGCGGTCCCGCACGATCATTCTTTCCAGCTTTCGCAAGCTGACCGTCCCCGTCACACTGGCCCATATCACAACCGCCGTCGGGTTTCTTTCCCTCAACTGGGCTGATGCACCCGCGTTCAAAGCCATGGGAAATCTGGTCGCCATCGGGTTGGTGTTCTCGTTACTGCTATCCCTGCTGGTCGCCCCCATCGCGCTAAAATCCAAACGAACCGAGCTGGTTATTCGGGACGACCGCATCCGCGCTGTCTCTCGCTGGTTCGCCGTCGCATGGGCCGCCGCCCCGATCCGCAACGCGTTGATCGTATCCGTCCTGTCGCTCGCCGCACTAACCGGCCTGACGCGGATCGTATTTGACGACCAGATCACCAACAACTTCCCGTCTGACCACCCGCTGCTGGTCAATATCGACAACATCTCAGGCGCTTTTGATTGGTATAGTTCCATCGATATGGTGTTGCAGTATGACGAAGGTATGTTGATAAAACCCGAAGCAATCGCCGATGTGGTCGAGTTGGTTGAATGGATCAAATTGCAACAACCCGTGGCGGACGTTTTCAGCCCGATCCCGCTTATCCAAGACTGTCTGGACAACCGCCAGCCCCCTTACGAAGGCGCAATTCTCGACGTTCCTCAGAAAATGCTGAACTACTGCGTTCGGACAAGCGCAAGAAGCGGCAGCAATTATGTCG
The DNA here is from genome assembly GCA_937132145.1 of uncultured Paracoccaceae bacterium. Classification (GTDB taxonomy): domain Bacteria; phylum Pseudomonadota; class Alphaproteobacteria; order Rhodobacterales; family Rhodobacteraceae; genus NORP23. The sequence goes on from CAKZNY010000193.1 coordinate 3,541, forward strand.
GCTTCTATGCAAAAGACTTCACGCTGCTGCATCTGAAAATCATGTTGCCCCGAATTTCCGCAGCCGGAGTGCGCGATTTAAGCGAAAAAATCGAAGCCAAAACCCTTGAGATGGGCTTCACCCCCGAAACCGCCCGCTTGACTGGCGTCGGTGTGATGTCGGCGTATTTATCCGAGGTGAACACCAAAAACATGCTTATCGGCTCGGCGCTCGCCATGCTGATTGTGTCCTTGCTGATCGGCGTGTTCCTGCGCTCGCCCATATTGGCGGTCTTGTCGATTCTGCCAAACTTCCTGCCCGCAATGGCATCCCTTGGCATCTGGGTCTGGATTAATGGCGAGGTCGGCATGGCCGCCTCCGTCATCGCCGCGATCACATTTGGTATCGTGGTTGATGACACCATCCACATCCTCTATGCGTTGGCGCGCGGGAAACACACGCAATCCCGCGAAGGCATTCGCACCGTTTTGCGTAATGTCACACCGGGGGTTTTGACAACCACATTGGCGCTAGGTTTGGGGTTCGGAATTTTGATGTTCAGTGGATTCGAGGTAAACCGTCAGTTAGGTTTCCTGACCAGCGCCACGATTTTCATCGCCTTTATATTCGATATTTTCGTACTACCCGGCCTTTACAGCCTGCTTAAAGGCAAGCGTTAAAGCCAGTCGCGCAGGATCGGGATCAGCGGAATATCGGCTGGCGGCATCGGGTAATCCCGCAACTTGTTGGCCCGCACCCAGCGTAAAACCTGCCCCTCGCGCGGCTCTGGTGTGCCCTTCCACTTGCGGCACGCGAACAGTGGCATCAACAAGTGAAAATCGTCGTAGGTATGGGATGCAAACGTCAGCGGCGCGAGGCAACTCTCCCACGTATCGATCCCCAACTCTTCGTGCAATTCACGGATCAACGCCATTTCGGGGGTTTCGCCAGCTTCGACCTTGCCACCGGGGAATTCCCATAGGCCCGCCATGGATTTCCCTTCAGGGCGTTGCGCCAGCAGCACACGGCCATCGGGGTCGATCAATGCCACAGCGGAAACCAGCAGCGTTTTCATGAACGGTAATCCGCGTTGATAGTGATGTACTGATGCGTCAAATCACAGGTCCAGACCGTCGCCGAGCCATCGCCAACGCCCAGATCAACGGTCACATTCAGGTCTTGGCCCTTCATGTAATCCGCCCCGTCTTCCTCGCGGTAATCGGGGGAAACCCAGCCCTTGTCGGCCACCAGAATATCCCCGAACCAGATTGACAGCTTGTCCCGATCCGCCGCCTCACCCGCCTTGCCAATCGCCATAACGATCCGGCCCCAGTTGGGATCCTCGCCAGCGAAGGCGGTTTTAACCAGTGGCGAATTCGCGATCGAAAGGCCGACGATTTTCGCCGCCGCATCGCTTTCGGCACCATTCACGGTGATTTCGATAAATTTTGTTGCCCCCTCGCCGTCCCGTACGACCAGATGCGCAAGTTCCAGCATCACACCGTGCAAAGCATCCCCAAAGGCAACCGCCCGAGGGTCCGTGATCGAGGTCACCTCGTCCATCGCCGCCTTGCCCGTCGCCGTGACGACCAGACTATCGGACGTAGATGTATCACTATCCACCGTAATACTGTTGAACGTCGTGACCGTCGCGCCTGACACGATCTGCTGCAAAACGTCCTGATTAATCTTTGCATCTGTAAACACAAACACCAGCATCGTCGCCATGTCCGGCGCGATCATGCCCGAACCCTTGGCGAAACCGGCAATCTGCACCGTAACACCGCCCAGCTCGACCGAGGCCTTCGCCCCCTTGGCATAGGTATCCGTCGTCATAATAGCGCGCGCCGCATCCTCGGCGTTTGTGTCGCGCAAGCCATCGCGCAACGCATTCATCTTTGATGTGATCCGCTCAGCCGGCAGCGGCTCGCCGATAACGCCGGTCGAGGCCACGAACACATTGCGCGGGTTAATCCCCAGCGTTTCAGCGACAGCACCAGCCGTCACCTCGACCCCGTTCATGCCGTTATTTCCGGTAAACGCGTTCGCATTGCCCGAGTTCACCAGAATAGCCGCGCCACCGGCCCGCAGCCCCGTCGCCAGATTTTCCTGACACCAAAGCACAGGTGCGGCGCGGGTTTTGGAACGTGTGAATGTCCCCGCAATCGCGCTGCCCTCGGCAATTTCAACCAGCATAACGTCAAGCCTGCCTTGATATTTCACGCCAGCCTCGACGGCGGCAAAGCGCACGCCGTCAATCACAGGTAACTTTGGAAACCCGCCTTTGGGCGCTAGCGGTGAAATATCAGACATAGCGACTATCCTTTACTGATCAAGCAAATCGAGGTTCGTGATTGTGGATGGATCAATCCCCTCAACCATGATTTCAAGGCTGGCACTTTCGCGCAATGCCGTAACCGTCTCATCAATCGCGGCCTGCTGAAGTGTCTGCGTGATCTCGTCAATAACCGTTTCCAGCGCTGGCGGAGGAACATCGCGTTTGTCATTCAAGATCAGAACATGCCACCCGAATTGCGTCTGCACAACGCCCGAGATTTGACCGGTTTCCAAGCCCAGAACCGCCTCCTCGAAGGGGGGGACCATCATGCCAAGACCAAACCAGCCCAGCTCGCCGCCATTGGGGCCGGAAGGGCCGGTGGATTTCTCCTTGGCCAACTCGGCAAAATTTGCGCCGTCGTTAAGTGCTACGATCAAGGCTTCGGCTTCTTCCTCGGTCTCGACCAGAATGTGGCTGGCGTTGAATTCCGGCTCGACAGGCAAATTGCCGTAAGCCTCGTCATATGCCGCCGCAATAGTTTCGTCCGATAACGGCTGCCCGATAACGGCTTCAATCGCAACCCCCGCCTTAAGCGCACGATATTCATTTTCCATCGTCAGGCGCAGCTCAAGTGTCTCCTCGCCAACTGTTCCGCCTAGCAACGTCTGATCGATAAGCTGCTTCAGAATACCTTCAAACAGAATTTCATCCGGCGCACTCAAATACTGCTCGGGCAATTGCGTGCGTAACAGGATCACATGACCCATGGTAATCTCGGTTCCGTTCACCACGGCCACAACCGTTTCGGCGTTAACTTCTGCATCCTGTGCCAGTGCCGGTGTTACAAAAAAGCAGGCAATTGCGCCCGCAGCCAATAGATTACGCATATAAATTCTCCCGTTGTTGCGCGATTATCGCGCTTATTTTATAATTTGGCACCCCATCCATTCAAGAGGTGCCGTTGACACTGCCTAACGCGCCGCTTACATCAATTCCGACCCTTTGGGTGCAGGCAGTCGTATGAGACCATTTACGCGTTCACAGACGGCTAAACAAGCACTTGCGGCACCGGATATGGCTGCAAACCAAGGGAATTGAATAGTTCGGCGGGATAACGCGGACATGACAGGAAGAAAGACGGGTATTTAATGCTGGGTATAGGCGCAATTGCTAAAAAAGTTTTTGGCACACCAAATGATCGCAAAATCAAAGCGACGCAGCCGCTTGTTGATAAAATCAACGCATTGGAGCCTGAATTTCAGGCATTGTCTGACGAAGGCATCAAAGCCAAGACACAAGAGTTCAAAGACCGCCTTGCCGCGGGTGAAAGCCTTGACGACCTGCTGCCCGAAGCCTTCGCCAATGCCCGCGAAGCTGCCGTGCGGGCCTTGGGCATGCGCCCGTTTGATGTGCAACTTATGGGCGGGATATTTCTGCACGATGGCAGCATCGCGGAAATGAAAACCGGCGAGGGTAAAACCCTGATGGCGACCCTGCCTGTCTACCTTAACGCCCTAACGGGGCGCGGTGTGCACGTGGTTACCGTCAACGATTATCTGGCCAAACGCGACGCGGACTGGATGGGGGTCGTTTATACCTTCCTCGGGCTGACCTACGGCGTGGCCATCCCCGGCATGCAGGAATCCGAGAAGAAGCTCGCCTATGACGCGGATGTCACCTACGCCACTAATAACGAGCTGGGGTTTGATTACCTGCGCGACAACATGCGCTCCGATCTAAAGCAAATCCTGCAACGTGACCATTATTTCGCAATCGTGGACGAGGTCGACTCGATCCTTATCGACGAAGCCCGAACCCCGCTGATTATTTCCGGCCCGACCGAGGAAAAATCGGAGCTGTATATCACCATCAACAAACTGGTTCCCTCGCTGTCCGAAGAACACTTCGAGTTGGACGAGAAAAGCCGCCAAGCCACCCTGACCGACGAAGGTATTGACGAGATCGAGGGCAAGCTCCACGACGCTGGTCTGCTGCCCGAAGGCCAGTCCCTGTACGATCCTGAAAGTGCCACGCTGGTACACCACGTCAATCAGGCGCTGCTGGCTAACAAGTTGTTTGTCAAGGATAAAGACTACATCCTCAAAGGTCAGGACGTTATGCTGATCGACGAATTCACAGGCCGTATGATGACGGGTCGCCGCCTGTCCAACGGCTTGCACCAAGCACTTGAAGCCAAAGAGGGCGTGCCCATCCAGCCCGAAAACGTGACGCTGGCATCGGTGACCTTCCAGAACTACTTCCGCCTTTACGAAAAGCTGTCCGGCATGACCGGAACCGCGCTGACCGAAGAAGAAGAATTCATGGACATCTACGGCCTCGGTGTGGTCGAGGTTCCAACCAACATGCCGATCACACGTGAGGACGAAGACGACCGCGTTTACCGCTCCACCAAAGAAAAACAGATCGCGATTGTCGAGATCATCAAAGAGACACACGCGAAGGGTCAACCGATGCTGGTTGGCACCACCTCGATCGAAAAATCCGAACTGATTTCGACGTTGCTGAAGGACGCTGGCGTGCCGCACAACGTACTGAACGCCCGTTACCACGAAAAAGAAGCCGAGATCATCGCCATGGCCGGTGTGCCGGGTGCTGTCACCATCGCCACCAACATGGCTGGTCGCGGAACCGACATTCAACTGGGCGGCAACCTCGATATGCGAGTCGCTGATGAAGTTGCAAAGGTTGGCGAAGGGGCCGATGCCGACGCCATCCGCGAACGTCTGGCCCCCGAAGTGTCCGAGGGCAAAGCCAAGGCACTCGAAGCCGGCGGCCTATTCGTTCTGGCAACCGAGCGCCACGAGAGCCGCCGCATCGACAACCAGCTACGCGGTCGCTCGGGCCGTCAGGGCGATCCGGGTCGTACCGTGTTCTTCCTGTCCCTAGAAGACGATTTGATGCGGATTTTCGGGTCCGACCGTTTGGACAAAATGCTGGACAAACTGGGTATGGAAGAGGGCGAGGCCATCATCCACCCATGGGTAAACAAGGCACTGGAACGCGCGCAAGGCAAGGTCGAGGCCCGCAACTTTGACATGCGTAAAAACGTGTTGAAATACGACGATGTGATGAACCAGCAGCGGAAAATGATCTTCTCGCAGCGCCGTGACATTATGGAATCGGCCGACGAATCCGAAACAACCCGCGAGATGCGGCACGACGTGATTGATGACTTGGTCAACGATCATATCCCGCCCAAAGCCTATCCTGATCAATGGGATACCAAGGGTTTGCAGGAAAAGATTCACAAGAACTTCGCTTTGGACCTGCCCGTCGCAGATTGGGCCGCCGAAGAAGGCGTGGACGAAGAAATCGTCACAGATCGCCTTTACGCCGAAGTAGACAAAGCCATGGCGCAGAAGGCCGTAAAATACGGCGTAAGCACCATGCGTCAGGTCGAGAAACAAATCCTGCTGCAAAGCATCGACAAAAGCTGGCGCGAGCATCTGTTGACGATGGAGCACCTGCGCTCGGTCGTTGGTCTTCGCGGCTATGCCCAGCGCGACCCGCTAAACGAGTATAAAACCGAAGCCTTCACCCTGTTTGAAGGCCTGCTAAACGACCTGCGCGCAACCGTGACCACCCAGTTGGCCCACGTCCAGATTATGACGCAGGAAGAACAACAGGCAATGATCGCGCAAATGCAAGCCGCAGCGGCAGCACAGCAACAGGCGGCGGCTGGCGGGACCTCGCCGACGGCACCAAGCGGGAACGCGCCGAGACCAGCAACACCAAATCCGGCCAGTTTGGCGCGGGGCATTGACCCGAATAACCCCGAAACATGGAAAAATCTGGGCCGTAACGAACCATGCCCATGCGGCTCCGGCAAGAAATACAAACACTGCCACGGCAAGGCGTAAAAACGGCTAAAGTGATTCGTGAGATTCGCAGTTGAATTTCATATAGTTATGCAGAAAAGTTAAGACTGTTACTTAAGGATGTATTGGATTGCACGTTAGAGATGTGCCCCTTTTAAGAAGAAGCCCCTACATATGGCGATTCACGGCTCGGTAATTCGCAAATGTTGGGGTGTGTTGCACTATTATCTCAAACTTTAACCATCGTGCCACAATTATGTGCACTTTGCCGAGTATTAGACTAAAGTGGCCTTTGTATTATTAAGTATTATTAATTCGTATCCCAGTACCCTTTCGTAAAATTTGTATAGGTATAGGTGCGTCTTGTTCTCCAACGATCGTTTCATGACTATGGCTACTGGGCTTGTGTTGGCAATCGCTGTCGGCACTATGGCGCAGAATAGCCAGTCTTTGATTGCGTTTTTCACCGGTGAGGATATTTCCATCGGCCACGACGACCAATACACGATCCGCGCCGGTAAAGATCAGGCGCTGGATGTCCTTGCAAACGATTCACAATCCGGAAACATTTCGATCATCGGGCAGCCTGCCTGTGGCACGGTCCGCGCAGGAGTTGGCGAAACGCTTGAATTCATCAATTCCGGCAGTTGTTCAGGCGAAGTGAAATTCACATATTGCGTTCCCGCCGAAGGAAGGTGTGAAGAATTTGAAGTTACGCTTAACGTAATCAATGTCCCGAATGCCATTCCGGCTGCGGATACACAGGTCGCATCGGCGGTATTGCAATCTGCTGAGCGCACCCTTGCGCCCACCACCAACGGGCCGCAATCATACGCCCAAGGTGATCGCCTGACACCCGGCCAAATTCTGCTTACCGACGACAATAATGACGTGGCGATTTCAGGTTTTGGCGCGAACAGCGGCCCGTCCCTATTCGCCCCCGACATGGAAGAGCTTATCCAGCCGCAAGAAACCGTGGCGACGCTTCGCCGTTCGGTTGAGGTGATTGCCCCTTCGCGCATCGCCCAAGATCAAAATATTCAGACACAGACCAGCGCCTCACCGACGCGGGTTGCAACCGTTACGAATACTCAGCAAGACAACATACCCCTTGGAACCGAGGCTTCGCCCGTCGTTGCGTTCTTCACACCAAGCCAGCCGCGGCTAACACGGCCCTCCATGCTAGCGCCTGTAAGAGCCACACCTGAGGCTTCGGGCGCATTTGAAAGCGCACCGGAAGTCAGCAGCCGCGCGCCGACACAAATGGCTAGCGCGAATACTGACGAATCCGAGGTTCAGACACCCGTCATGTCCGGCTTCGGGAACGCATCCTTCACGGTGATAGCGATGCTTGTGCCATCCGCCGGTGCCGATTCGGTTAACACAGACACATCAACTGCCCCTATTGGTGACGTCTTGATTGCATCCGGGTTCGATGCTGCCCTAAGCGATGACGCCACCATACTGGTAAACGCCGAGGCTAATCTAGGGATCAGCGATGCGCCGACAATCAGTGAAAGCCCGATTTTGACTGCGTCGGCTACTGCGCTGATCGAAGTTGCCCCCGAAGTTGTTTTCACAACGCCGAGTGGCTTCGTGCTTGAAGAAACCACAATCGATAATCTTATAGCCTCGATTTCGAGCGACACCGGATATATGGCCGCTGTCACACCGGCCAGCGATACATTTGTGACGCAATCGGCGCCTGACCTAATCGTGACCACAGAAAACAAGACGGCGAGTGTTGGGCCGATAAGTATCAACGCGGCTGATCCAGCGGATAGCTCGGATATTGTTGTCGAAATGGCGGCACAGATTCTGCTGCCATCCCCGCGGCTCAACAATTCTCTGACGCGCTTTATCCAGTCAACACCGGAAACCGAAGCCTTGTTAAGCGACAAACTATTTGCCGCCGACCTTGAAAAATCCACGCCTCCATCGGCAGACCCAGTCAAGATTGCGTCTATTGCTCCGGTTATTGCGCCGATTGCGAATCTGAATGCAGCCCCATCGCAATGTGGTGTTCGGATGAGCGCCTCTGCCCGTCCGGGGGCTGCCATCGCAGTGTTCGTATCCTCGCGTTGTCGCGCGGGTCAGGTTGTGACGCTCTCGCATGCAGATTTCTCGTTCTCTGTTCGTGCGGATAATCGCGGCGTGTTCTCGGCAACAATTCCGGCCTTCACAAGTCTTGCGACTGTAGAAGTGGTCTTCGAAGACGGCGCAATGGCTTCGACACAAGTTACGCTTCGTGACGTATCCGATCTGGCGCGCTTGGCGATCGTCTGGTCCGCGCCTGTGAACCTCGATCTTCACGCATTCGAAGGCAACGCCAACGAAAATTCCGAGGGCCACGTTTGGGTTAACAACCAGCGCAGCTACCGCGATACTCTAATCGGCGGCGGCGGCTTCCTTGAAACATTCGGCGACAGTTCGATCAAAGGGGGCAGTATGGCCGAGGTTTACAGCCTGCCGACCAGCCGCATCCGTCGTCAAACCTCCGTTAGCCTTGATCTGCGGATCAACAATATCGATGCGTATTGCGCCCAACCAATGGCGTTGCGCACAATTCGATCTGAAAATGATGGCGCGGTCACAACGCGCGAGTTTAACCTGCGCCTACCACAATGTGGTTCCGCATCGGGCGGGTTGGTCTTGAAAAATTTCGTTGATAATATCGGCGTTGCCAGCAACTAAGGTCAGGCCTATTAACCCTGTACCTAGCACCGTTACAACAACCCCAAACTGCGAAAGCTTGCATCCGTCGCTTGCCCGATAATTACGTGGTCATGCAGGGTTATGCCCAGCGCGTTCAGCGCCACGTTAACCCGCTCGGTCATCGCAATATCCGCCTCGGACGGGGTCGGATCACCAGACGGGTGATTATGCACCAGTATCAACGCAGACGCATTCAGCTCCAACGCGCGCTTCGCCACTTCGCGCGGGTAAACCGGCACATGGTCAACCGTACCCTTGGCTTGTTCTTCGTCCGCGATCAGGATGTTTTTGCGATCCAGAAACAGAATCCGAAACTGCTCCGTCTCTCGATGCGCCATGGAGATTTTGCAATACTCCATCAGGCTAGACCAAGACGTCAGCGCATTTCGCCCCATAACCCGCGCCTGCGCAAGACGATGCGCGGCAGCCTCGACAATTTTAAGTTCCTGAATGACGGCTTCGCCAACGCCCTCGACCCCCCGCAACCGCGCGGCAGGTGCGGAAATCACACGGTTGAAGTCGCCAAATTCCGCCAGCAAGGTTTTGGCCAAAGGCTTGACATCGCGGCGTGCAATCGCGCGGAACAACAGGAGTTCGAGTAATTCATAGTCCGCCAACGCTGTGGTCCCGGCTTTCATAAACCTGTCCCGCAAGCGTTGGCGGTGATTAACGAAATGCGGTTTTCCTGGAAGGGGACGTGCAGCCGCAGTTTCGAAATTTGGTAACAATCCCGAAACCGGTGCTTCTGCAAAACAATTGTCGAACTTGTTACTCATGCTACCTTAATGGCATAAATATAGTTAACGCTAGGTTAATCTGCCCAAGTCGGTTGAAATTTATTTTCAGGCGACAGCGTAAATATCTCGCAGCCTTCTTCCGTCACGCCAATAGAGTGCTCGAATTGCGCCGACAACGAGCGGTCCCGCGTCACCGCAGTCCAGTCATCCGCCAGAACTTTGGTGTCTGGTCGGCCCAGATTTACCATCGGTTCGATGGTGAAAAACATCCCCGGCTCCAACACCGGCCCCGTTCCAAACCGCCCGTAATGCAGCACATTGGGGGCCGAATGAAACACCCGCCCCAACCCATGCCCGCAAAAATCGCGCACAACAGACATCCGGTGCTTTTCAACAAACCGCTGGATCGCCGCACCAATGTCCCCGAATGTATTGCCCGGCTTTACCTGTTCAATCCCTTTGAACAACGACTCGTGCGTCACATTAATAAGACGTTCAGAACGGCGCGACAGTTTTCCAACATTGTACATCCGGCTGGTATCCCCGAACCATCCGTCCAGAATGCACGTCACATCGATGTTCAGGATGTCCTCGTCTTTCAGACGTTTGTCAGACGGGATTCCGTGACACACCACATGGTTCAGCGAAATACACGAGGCGTGCTGATATCCGCGATACCCAACCGTCGCCGAGGTTGCCCCGTTGTCTTCGATATATTCGTGAATAAGCGTGTCCAGCTCCAACGTCGAGACGCCTACCTTCACGTGATCCCCAATCATATCCAGCGTCCGCGCCGCCAACTGACAAGACGCACGCATGCCCTCGAAATCTGAAGGGTTATGAAGCGTAATACCGTCTTTGGTCAGACGACTCTGAGTTTGACCTTTCATTGGCCAGACCTCCTGCTGAAAAGAATTACCATCCATATAGGCGGCTCAATTATAAATTGGAAGTTCTTCCATAATGTTAACGCCCAGCGCGGTTGGTTTCGTCGCGAAACATAACACCTCGACCCCGGCAAGGCGCGCTTTAACCATCGCGCTGGCGTACTCCGCATCAATATCCGCCGCCAAAGCGAACCGCGAGCAGTCATCCCGCTGCACCAGATACAACATCACCGCGCGGTGCCCCTCGGCCACCATCGCCGACAATTCCCGCAAATGCTTGGCCCCGCGCTTGGTGACAGAATCCGGAAACTCCGCCAAACCAGCCTGCCGACTAAGCGTCACGCTTTTCACCTCGACATAACAATCCGGCAATCCTTCGCCCTGCAACAGGAAATCAACACGGCTGGCCTCGCCGTACTTCACCTCGGCGCGCACATCACGGTAGGCTGCCAACGGCGCAATCGCCCTTGCCCGCAACGCCTCGCCAACGACCGCGTTCGCCATCGCCGTATCCACCACGACCATCGCCCCGCCGACCTCCGCCAGCTTCCAGCTGTAGTTCAACTTGCGCTTGGGATTGTCGTTGGGTTCCAGCCAAATCACCATCCCCTCGGCTTTCATTCCCAGCATAGAACCGGGGTTCGCCACATGCGCCGTCACCTCGCGCCCATCTTCCAGCTTTACGTCCGCAAGGAAGCGCTTGTATCGTCTAAGCAACGTCGCGCGCAATAGTGGTGTGTTAAAGTCCATGCCAACCCCCGTAAGACAAGGAACCATAGATGCCAAATCCAACCGCCGCAATGCTGGTCATAGGGGACGAGATCCTGTCCGGCCGCACCCAAGACACCAACACCAACCACCTCGCGGTGAAGCTAACCGAGATCGGCATAGACCTACGCGAGGTCCGCGTGGTGGGCGACGAACCCGCCGATATAGTCGCCGCCGTCAACGCCTTGCGCGCGCGGTTCGTGTACGTCTTTACCAGCGGTGGTATCGGCCCAACCCACGACGACATAACCGCCGACTGCATTGCGACGGCTTTCGGTGTCGGGATAGATGTGCGCGAAGACGCCCGCGCCATCCTCGCCACCAACTACAAGAACCCTGATAAGGAGCTGAACGAGGCCCGCCTCCGCATGGCCCGCATCCCCGACGGCGCCTCCCTGATCGACAACCCGATTTCCAAAGCCCCCGGTTTTCGCCTTGGCAACGTGCATGTAATGGCAGGCGTGCCGCTGATATTCAAATCAATGCTGGAAAGCATCCTGCCAACCCTGACCGGCGGCGAGCCGCTGTTATCGGTCACAGTGCGCATCGAGGCCCCCGAAGGCGATATCGCCGCCCACCTTGGCAAACTGGCCAAAGCCACCCCGAGCCTATCCTTCGGCTCCTACCCGTTCATCCAGAACGGCGTATTCGGCTGCAATATCGTGGTAAGAGGGACGGATAAGGTAAAACTAAAACAAGCCGAGCAATCCCTTGCCCGACTTGTTGAGAAGTTGTCTTAGTATTTGCAGGCGCTAATCACTGATACCGATGTCATAAGTATCGGCGTTATCAGTCCGCGTTACAGCTCCGTCTTTAGTGATCCCCAGCCCACGTATCACAATACCGGCCATATGCGGTGCCGCCATTGAAGTTCCACTGTAGGTTTCGTACCCGCCATCTTTAAACGTGGACAAGATGCTCACACCCGGCTCGATATAGTCGACCGGAGGGCCGTAGTTGGACCAGTATATCCAGTCGTTATTGATATCCATAGCCGCAATCGTGTGGATGTTGTCGTTATCTAGACCCACACGCGCTGGCGAATATTTCGAAGCGTCGTCACCTGAATTACCGGCTGCAAGCGTAAAAGTTACACCACGAGGCTCAAATCCATCAGGGCATTCGCCATATGGATTTTCCTCAGTTATTGACGATGCCGCACACCTGACCGCATCATCGAGAGGATCATATCCCCCGCCGCCAAGGCTCATATTTGCAACTTCACAGCTGCTGGTCGTACCGGCCACAAAGTCAACTCCGGCAATAACGCCTGAGTAAGTACCAGAACCACGGCGGTTCAAAACCTTCACAGACACAATTTCCACGCCTGGTGCAACGCCAACAACGCCTTCACCATTCGCCCGCGCTCCGATTGTTCCGGCAACATGCGAGCCATGACCGTTCAAATCATCGCGAGACCCGCGCGAGAAAGCGTTGAAAAATACAGAGCTTACATTCAAATCCGGATGATCATAATCCACGCCCGTATCAATAACACAAACCGACTTTATACCCGCTTCATATCCAGCTTCGGGCGCACCGTTGTCCGAAACTACGCAGCCGCCATCGAAGCCAGTAATTCCAATACTTGTCACACGCCCAACA